>NZ_JBJGYN010000017.1:0-94002 GCF_054050015.1 Geodermatophilus sp. SYSU D01176
TGCCGCCCCGGGGGGGGCCCCGGCCCGGGGCCCGGCCCCCGCTTGGCGTCTCGGGGGGAAGTCGCTGTCCAGTCGACCGCGCCGAGCGGCGCGGCGTACAGCCCGAGAGGAACACGATGACGAACGCAGGGGAGTGGATGCGGCGGATCCTGCGCCGCCCGCTCGCGACCGGTCGAGTGAGCCGCGACCTCGCTTGTGGTCTCCGTGACGAGAAGGACAGCTCCGGCGTGCCGGACGGGAGGACGAACGAGGTTGCACGGGCAGGCGTCGCCGTCGCTCGTACCGCGTCCGGAAGGGACCGGGACGAGGCCGGCCGACTGCTCAAGGGGTCGCAGGCCCTCCTCGCGGCGGTCGGCGCGGCCCGGGACGCGGTGCTGGCGCAGGCCTGGCACCTAACGGGTGCCGGGGCTGGTCTCCGCGATGTCCGGCTGGCGGAGCAGCGCGAGCGCCAGAAGGCGGTGCTCGGTCGGCCGATCGACCACGCCCGCTCGCTCCTGGACCCGCGGGTGCTGGCGGCGGTCGAACTGGTCTTCGTCGGCGCCGAGATCGTCTTCTGGTACCAGGTCTTCGGCGAGAACATCGAGCCCACGGACCCGCTGTGGTCGCTCAGCAGGCTGGGCCCGGTCGTACTGGCCATCGCCATCCCGACGCTGGGCCTCCTCGCGGCGCGCACCGCCGGCCCGGCCTGGCAGCGGCTGCTGCGCCACCCGGCCGCCGACCCGGCCGAGCGGCGCTGGCAGCAGGTGGCCGCCATGTTCGGGGCCGCCCTGGTCATCGCCGCCGTCTGGATCGTGATCGAGCTCGTCAGCTGGCGCTACACGCAGGGGCTCAGCCTGGGGGCCCAGCGCCTGCCGTCGACCACGATGGGCTGGTTCTTCGGGGTGCTCGTCCTGGCTGACTTCGCCGCCCGCGCCTTCGCGGTCAGCGAGCAGGACGGGACCAACAGGCGGCGTGACGCCGCGGTCTCCGCTGACGGGGCGCGCGTCACCCGGGTCTCCGAGCGCGTCCGGGCCACCCTCGTCGCCTGGCACCAGGCCTGGCTCGCCCTGCGCAGCGACGTGCTGACGGCCCTCGACACCGTCGACCAGCTGGTGGCGACCGGCGAGGACCTGGTGCTGCAGGCCCGCGCCCGGCGCAGCGACCTTCCCGCCGGGGCGCCGACCGCGCTCGCGCCCGAGGCGTGGGACGCGGGCGCGGAGCTCCACGCCGGGGACGCCGGGCTCCCCCTCACTGCCTACCGCCTTCCGCAGGGAGTGACGCCCGAGCACCTGGACCTCGGGTTCGTGCGCGTCACGCTGCACGCGATCACCGCGGCGATCGACGTGCTGGACCGCCACCGCCCCGCCGACCTGTGGGCCGACGTCCCCCTGCACGAGACGCTCGCCGAGCTCCAGGCGCGGGTGGCGGCGCTGCATGCGCGCGTCGGCGACGAGGGCGTCGGCGAGTCCGCCGAGACGGACGACATCCGCGAGGCCGGGATGGAGGACGACGTCCGCACCGGGACGGAGGACGTCCCCACCGGGACTGGCGGGGACGGCGTCGTCCAGCTGCACCCCAGGACGGCGACCGACTGAGGTGAGCGGGCACCCGGGGAGCCGGGTGCGGGCGGCGGCGGGGTGCTTGCCACGGGCCCCGCCGCCGTCATCCGGCCATGCCGTTGACCGGGGGGAAGTACTTCAGCGGGTGGACGGCCCGAGCAGCGGGCCGCGGCGAGGGAGGCTCCCATGACAGTCACCGCCACCACCACCCGCCACCGGCGTCCCGGCGCGCACCGCGCCACGGGCATCCGCACGCTTCACCTCGTTGACCTGGAGAACCTCCTCGGCCCGGTGCGGCTGGCCAGTGACGTGGCCGCCGCGTGGGCGGCTTACGCCGCGACCCTCCGGCTGGACCGCGACGACCACGTGGTCGTCGGCACCGGCCCGCTGCTGGCCGCGGTCGCCTGGTTCGAGCTCCCGCAGCGGGGGCTGCGCCGGGTGGTTGGCCGCGGCATCAACGGCGCGGACCTCGTGCTGATGCAGGAGGTGCAGGACCTTGACGCGGTGGCCCGGGCCTACCAGCGGCTGGTGATCGCCTCCGGCGACGGGCTGTTCACCGACACGGCGCGCCGCTGCCGCGCCGCCGGCCTGCAGGTGGTTCAGGTCCTGGGCCGCGGCGGCGGGCACCCCAACCTCGCGCGCGAGTGCGACCGGCAGGTCCGCCTCGGGCTTGGGGACCACCCGGGGGAGCCGCTCGCCGCCTGACCGATCGCGGCGCGGAGACGGCCGTGACCCCGCCGGCTCCGCGCCGCCCGACTACTGCTCCGCCGACGCTCGGAGGGCTCTGCCCATGCCCACGCTTCTCAGCCTGGGGCTCCTGCTGGCGCTCCTCCTCGGCGGCCTGGCGCTGATCGTGTCAGGCGCACGCCCCGCGATCGGCGAGGGGCGGGCCGGTGCGCACCGGCCGCGGGCCCTGCGCCGGTACCGCGCACCGCGGCCCACCGGCGCCACGCCCACGGGGCTGCTAGTCCTGGCGCTCGGCGGCCTGGCGACCGCCAGCCTGACGGAGGACGCCCGGGCGGTCGCGGTTCTCGGCCTACTCGCTGGCGCGGGGGCCCTCGCCGGTTCCCGACTGGGCGATCTGGTCCTCGGCGGGCTCGGTGCGGCGGCAGCGGTCGTGACCGCCGCGGGCTTACTCCGCGGCGGTTGCGCGACCGGCGTCCCAGCCCCCCTGCGCGCAGCCGCCCTCGCGGCCGTCGTCCTCGCCTTCGTGGCCGCCTTCGCCGTCGGCAACCACCTGCCCGGCAACCGCCGGTCAACATCGCTGGCCGCCGGTGGCCTGGGCCTGTTTGCCGTGGTGGACGTGGTGGCCTTCCTCGTCAGCCCGCTCGGCGTCTCGGTCGTGGACAGCGGGCCGGCGGCGACCGGGGTCTCGGTCGTGGTCGCCGGGATCTTCGGCGTGGCGGCCGGCTTCGCGCCCGCGCTCGTGCCAGCCCTGCTCGGGGCGGGGGTCGCACTCGCCGGCGCTTCGGCTGGCCCCCTGCTGGCCGGTGCGTGCTCCCCCACCTCCCTCGCGCAGCTAGGCGTCGCCGTGCTGTTCACGGCGGTCGCCTGGCCAGTTGCCGCCCTGGGGCGCCGCCTGGCCCGCGCCTAGCTGTCCTGCCAGGAGGCCGGCCGGCTACCCAGACAGGCCGTAGCAGAGGAGGTACGCCCAGCGCTCCATCTCCGGGAGCCGGTGCCGGCGGTCGGCGGCGATCCAGCTGCGCTGCGCCTGCCGCAGCGCGGCGGCCGCGCCCATGCCGGCGGCAGTCGCCGCGTAGAAGAGCGCCATGATCTGCGCCGTCGCCTCGTCCTCGATGTAGTGGAGCGAGCCGACGATGCTGACCGCGCCGCGGAGCTGAAAGGCCAGGGGGAAGCCGCCCAGCTCGCCGCCAGCGTCGGCGCGGATGTCGGTATTGCAGGACGCGCCGACGACGAGCTGGGGCAGGTACCACTCCAGCACGTGCACGGAGGTCAGAACCTCCCCGCTGGGCAGCTGCTTCGCCTGCGTCCAGCCGTCAGCGCCGCGCGACCCGTGTACCGCGAGGGCGAGTACGCCCGGCGCGCCGAGGGCGCGTGGATCGCCCAGGAGGGCGGCCAGCTCGCGGATCGAGGACGCCGGCCGCGTCCCCGGGTGGTGCAGTTGCAGCGCCTCCCACTCCTGCCTCGCGAAGGGCAGACGGGCGGTGTCGTAGACGCCGACCTCGAGCGCCTCGATCGTCGGCGTGACACCGGGGCGGGACAGGTTCTCGGCGGCCTGGAGCGACTGCACGACCGCGAGCGAGGCGACGTCGAGCAGCAGCCGGTCGCCCACCTGCAGCGCCGCGAACGGGACGGTCAGCAGCCCGGTGGGGATGACCGTCAGCGGTAAGGGGTGGTCAACGTCCGCTGCCGCGAGGACGTCCAATAGCGGGCGGGGAAGGAGCACCTCCGGCAGCCGCGCCAGCCGGGCGAAGAACCTGTCGGGGTGGTCATCGATCCCCAACCCCGGCAGCCAGCGTGGCGCCGGCACCACGTCCACGTGCTCCAGCAGTTCGGTGTCCGGGGCGGGCCGCCATGACATCCGGCGGAGCACCAGCGGCTCCTCGCCGCTGTGGAACAGGATCAAGGAGAGCACGGCACCCGCGCGGTCCGGGTACAGCCGCTGAGCCGTCGCGGTGGTCGTGTGCAGCAGCACGGTGCGCGGGTCGAACATCGACCGGGCGAGCGGGCCCAGCACGCTGCCCACGACGTCCAGCGTCTTGTCCAGCTGGGCAGCCACGTTGGCGGCCCGGCGGTGGGGAGAGATCCCGGGCCCATCCGAACCCTGGCCGTCGTCACCGGGGCCCTTCGCGTTGCTCGAGGCGCCGCTCTCGCCCTCGAGGTCCTCGGAGGTCGCCCGCAGCGACGCTCTGAGCTGCCGTGCCAGTACGGCGACTTGCTCGGGAGCCAGGGGGTTGTCGGCGATGGCGTACAGCACGGCGCCCACCAGGTCACGGCGCATCACCTCAGCCGTCTGGTCGACGCTGTCCAGCGCCCCCTGCCGAACGGCCAGCTGCAGCGTGTCGGCGAGCCACTGCTCGTACAGGCGGTCGAGGACCTGCCGCTGCACGGGGGTCCCGGAGGCGGTGAAGCGCTGCGCGATCGCGGGGAGGGAACGGAGGCGAAGGGTGAGCTCGGCGCCCTCGGAGACCTCCGGCGAGGGGTCCCCGGCCTCCCTCCGCTGCCGGATCGCCACTCCCTGGATCAGGAAGGCCTCGAGCACCTCTGTCGCGTTCAGCAGCACCGGCGGCCCATCGGCGCGATCAACCGTCAACCCGCTGATCGCTGTCGCCGCTGCATCGCCAGCGCGCTGCCACGCGAGCCGGGCCGCGAGCCGGTCCCCGCCATCCGCGAGTACACCACCGTGATGCAGGTGCCAGTTGGCGATCCCGACGCTCAGGTGCGCCGCCTCGACGGCTGGCGCGCCGGCGAGCAGCTCGTTCAGGCGGTCAAGCACTTCGCCATCACCAGGCGCCCCGTATGCCACCGCCTTGATCGCGCTGCGCCGCTGGCCAGCCGCGCGCCGCCAGGCGCGGCTGTACGCCACCATGCGCCGTCCCACCGTGAGGGGGTCGCCAGCGACACCCTCGAGCGCGTCGAGCTCGAGCCGCCGGAAGCCCACGGCCGTCCGGCCGTTCAGCGCGATGTCCGACCAGGCCTCCGCGGCGACGTCGAGGTAGCCCCGGGCTTCCTCCCGGACGGTCGCGTCCTGCCGCGCTCGCCCGGAGTCGATGAGGCAGCGAGCGCTGTCGTAGGCATCATTCCCGACGCCCGTGAGGGCGCTGCGATGCCCGCGATCCTTCAGATCCGGCAGGACGGTGAGCAGGCCGGCCGGTGAGGGGTCGACAGGTACGTCCAGCAGCGGCTCAAGACGGGTGACGATGCGCTCCCGGCGCAGCCTGATGCTGCCGTCCCAGTCGTCGAAGAACAGGGCCGACTGGGCTGCGCTGAGCAGGAACCGGACGCGCGCGTCTGCCTGACCGCTGCGACGGGCTACTTCCTCCTGCTCGTCGAGAAGCGGCAGGGCCGTGGCGACGTCGCCGAGGCTGCGGGCGAGCTCCGCGCGCTGGCCCAGGGCATTGCAGAGCACGAAGGGGCGTTGCGGCAGTAGCCGCGCCTTCTCGATCTGCCGGTCACGCTGCGCGATTGCCGCGGGAAAGTCCCGCAACATGCGGGACGAGATGGCCGACCACCCCAGGCCCTTCACGAGCAGGTAGGTGCGGACTTCCTGGTGGTCCGGGAGCCAGTCCGCGTGTCCAGTGGCTTCAGCGAGCGCAGGGAGCGGGCCATCGCCGGGTAGTGGAGCCTCCTCCAGCAGCCCGATCCCCTCGTCGGCCGCTGCTCTGCCGAGCGCGTGCTCGTGCGTGTTGCGTCTCATGTCCGCGAGCCGGATCAGCGCCCAGGCATGGGTGTCGGGGCCGAGACCGGCTCCGACACTGACGGCGTCCTTGAGGCGCTGCAGGACGACGGGGAGCTCGTCGGGCTCGCCGGGTTCCGGCTCCCTGTAGTGCTTGACGCTCTGGCTGAGCCCGAGGAAGAGCCACATGCGCTGGGTGGCGTCCCCGGCGGGGTTGCCGTAGCTCATGAGGGCCGTAGCGGCCGCCCGGGTGATCGCTCGGTTCGGTCGCCCTCCCGGTAGCCCTGGGATGGTGCGGCCGCTCGGGGTTTCCAGGATTGGGTCGGTCAGGAAGGCGATGCGCGCGAGCATGCGGGGAGTAGCGACCGGGTCGGCGCGCTCCAGTGTTGCGTCCAGGAACCGCTCCCACGCCGCGGTACCAGAACCGAGATCCTCAACCGGCACGACGAGTCACCTCAACGCGCAAGGTCGGGACAGCAGACTGACCCATGCGGGGTAGCGCGCCGCCGCCCTCGAAGCTCGCATCACTGCGGTCGTCGAGCTGGAGCGGGATGCGCACCTCCCAGGTCGCGGTGCTCGCCACCACGGTGATGGCTGTGACAGCCGGGTCAAGCACGGCGGGAAGGACCAGCTCGGCGCGCAGGCGCGGAGGGGTGTCCTTCACCTGTAGATGAAGGCTGGGCAGGCGGTCGTTCTCCCTGTGGGGCCGCCCGACGAGGTCGGTGAAGGCGCGGTCGTCCAGCACGAAGGTGTCCTGCTCCGCTGCCTGATCACGCGACGGCATGGCCCTGAAGGCACGCGCTAGAGCGGAATCCTCGCGAAGTTTCACCGCCCACGACGACAGAACTTCCTCGACGGATTGCACCCAACTCGTAACCGTCGAGGCTGACTCGGTCAACTCCGCCAGGGCCCGGTCGCACTCGTCAACCCGGGATTCCAGGCCCTCTCTCGCGTAGATCGCTCGAGCAGCGAGCAGAGCCTCCCGGGCTTGATCCACATCACCAGATCTTGCTTGCGCCCGGGCAAGGTCAAACCCGGTGGGACGGAAGCGGAGCTCGTCCTCGATGCTGCCGGACAGGCCATGCACGGCCGCGATCTCGGCCAGGGTCAGCGCTTCGGTCTCGGACTGCCGGCGTAGAGCGGCTTGGAGCGTCTTGAAGCGTCTGTCAGTCGCGGAGCCCCGGCCTTCGGCGATGTAGTCCACTGCCCGCCCGTCGAGCAGCCGGGCCGCGGCCTGGGCACCTGACCCGCGCGCCGCCTCGGCGAGCCGGTGCGCGGCCCATGCCTGGACCAGAGCGCCATCACCCTCGAGGGAGTCCTTAGAAGGAGCCGCCCAGCCGCTCGCCACCGAGTTCACCAGGGCGGTGAGGTCCGGCCGGGCTGGCTGGCCCACGTCGGGATCTTGCGCTCTCGGGACTAGGGCGTCGCCGTCGATGCCGGGCTGCAAGCGCAGGGCGAGGTCGATGGCCTCCATGACGATCGGAGCGGCTTGAGCTGGCAGCCGGCCAGTGGCCCGGCGCTGAACCCAGTCCGACAGCCTGTCCTCGGCGAGCTCCAGCCACAGGGCGGCCATCTCTAGCTGGCCGACCGTTGTCCAGGCGAGGGCGAGATCGATGCACAGATCGTGTGGAGACAGCCGATCGGCGCTCATCGTGCGCAGGGCCTCGAGGATGGCGACCCGGGCCCAGCCATCGTCTAGGCGTGGCGGCCGAAAGGCGTCCTCGTCCGGCTCCGAGGAGCCGGACAGCACGCCAGCCAGGCTGGAGCTCCATGCCTGACCGAAGGCGACCTGCAGCCCCCGCAACTCCCCCGCCGGAGTCTCCCAGCCGACGACGGTCCACGGATCGAACGCGTCGACCCACAGCCGGGACCCTTCAGGAAGCGGTAGCGTGACAACGCCCCCGGGCGGCAACGTCGGCACGTTCCAACGCCACCACGCGGGGCTGCTGTTCGAGTCGTGCGCCGTACCTGCTTTCCGGGTGTTCATCGTGCGCTCACCGGCTCACTCGTCTCGTTCCCACTCCCCAGGGGCGTTTCCCCCCTCTGCCGAGGGGGCGTTTCCCCCCTCCGGCTCACGCCTGCAGGCGCCGTCGTCCCGGACCGACACGTAGAGGTCCCTGAGCAGCCTCCCCACGTCCCTCGCCAAGCCGTCGACGTCGTCGCCCCTGCCCACCTCGGGCTGGGCGCCCACCCACATCCGCACCCTCTTGTGCTGCTGGGTCCGTCTGCGGTCCACAACGTCGATGCCGACGTGCGGGACCTCGTCAGCCTCGACCAGGACGCTCTTCAAGACCTCCGGCTCACCGACCAGCTTCTTTACGAGAAGCCACGCCGGAGTCGAGTCCGCTCGCGCGCCCAACGCCGCGTGCAGGCGGCGAGCGAGGCGCTCAGACCTGGCCTCGTTCCGCTCCGTCTGGCGGACCGTTGCTGGCGACTGATGGTCGTCCGGGATGCCCTCGATGACGGTGGGGTCCATGCCGGGACGGCGGGGGCCCCTGAAGTGGTCCCGGCGGCAGTCGTCCAGGAGCCGTCGCCAGGCGCCCGTCAGCACAGTCCCGTCGACGGCTGCCGCCATCAGCTTGTCCACGGCAGCGTTGACGATGTCGTCGGCCGCCACGTCATCGACACCCTGCCCTCTCAGCACATCGGGGCCCTTCCGGACCAGGTCCAGGTACTCGCCTGCGGCCGGGCCGGTCCACGAAGGGCTGGCGACAGCCTGACCCGGGGGTGCGTGCGCAACTGAGGTGGTGACCGCCGGCCCATCCCCGCCGAGCACCATCTCCAGCTCCCGCACGAGGTCGAGGATCGGGTCGCCGCCCTTGTCCCCGAGGGCGATGGGAACGGCCTTGCGACGCAGGAACTCCAGCCGGTGAGCCAGCGCCACGCGAGCCGGCGACTCGAGATCTGCAGCGGCCAGCAGAGCCGCGGCCTCCTCGCGGGTCCCGCACGAGGTCAGTAGCGCCTTCGTCACATCTGACTGGGCGGAGCCTCCACGCGCGAAGTTGTCCTTGAGGTACTGCCTCCAGAACGTGCCGGCGCGGTCCTCCGGCGGCCACTCCCGCATGATCCCCAGCATCCGGTCGTACGCCTGCTTGCGCGCACGAGCGTTGAGGACGAGCAGCGGGTACGCCCACCGCACGGCGAGCCGCAGTAGCCCGTCCAGTGTCTCGCGGCTCTCGGCAACGGACTGGGTGACGTTGGCCGAGCTGCTCCGCGCGAGATCGGCCACAGCAGCTCCGAACTCTCGCTCGACCCACGGCAGGCGCGAGAGTCCGCCGAGCAGCGCCTTGAGTCCAGGCTCCGGCTTGTCACCGCAGTAGAGGCCTCGCGCTCTGAGCGCGTAAACGACGTACTTGACGACCTCGTCGCGGGTTGCCGTCGCCGCTGGACGCCTGTTCCAGTCCGCCCAGGCGAGCAGGTCGACTTCGAGAACGCGCGGATCGTCGTCCTGCTCAGCGCTCACCCTCACGCCCCCGCATGCGCGTCGAACCGTCAGGAGTACCGCGGTTTCTACCAGTAGCGGCGCGCCCTGTCTCAGTCAGGGTTGCGCGGCGGCACAACGGCGGGCCGCCCGGCCATGTGCTTGTCACTGTGCGGCCGCGTCCGAGGGCGACGTAGCGCAGCGAGAGCAGTTGACGGCGATCGCGGCGTCTACCGCGCCTCCGCTACGGCGGCTCAGGCGGCGAGTCGCCTCAGACGGCTCAGTAGCCACGCCGGGGTCAACTGCTGAACGGCCGCTTCATCGAGTAGGGGCCGCCAGCCCACTACTACGGCGACCAGGAGCGGCACGAAGACGCCCTGCGCACGCAGCCGGTTGATGGGCGTCAGGGGGAGCCGGTCGACGGTCTCGGCGAAGTCCTTGATGGCTGTGGCGAGCGGTCGAAGGACGACGGCGGCGGGGTCGATGGTGTAACCGCTCGGCTGGTACACCTCGGTGGCGTCGCGGGCGTCCGGCTTGTCGGACAGGAGGACCACAGGTTGACGGCTATGAGCGGTCGACCGGAGTGCGGCAACAACGACTTGCGGGGCAACGAGCCGACCGGTGCGGTAGTGCCGATCATGCGTACAGCCGGAGGGCCAGGCAGCGTTCGGCTGGCAGGACGGCTGAGGGTCACCACAGTAGTCCGCGAGCGCGTGGATGAAGCCGTAGCGCAATCGAGCCTCGGTCAGCTCGACAGCGGACACGTGGGACTCGTGGATCGGAGTCCAGTGCGGCTTCAGCTCCGCGAGCCGGGTGGACCGGCACTTCGGTGCGCCACACCCGAGGTCGAAGTCAGCAACGGTCGGGATGACCCGGACGTCGCGCGGGGCGCCGCAGCTGCACGTAGAGCCGACGGCAAAGAGGGCATCCACTAGGGCTCCGCGGTCCGCGCCGGGAAGCGCATGCAGTTGCTGGATGGCGCGCTGCAGGAGTGGCTCCGGGACTCTCCAACGGCCAGTCGAAGCCACTGCGGCGGCACGCACAGGGCTGGGCACGGTACGACACTATGGGTTCCCGCCGTCCCGCCGTCCCTGGACACACCACTGTCGGTCCGGCCAGTCCTCCAGCCGATGCAGGGCGAGGTGCAGCAGACCAGCCCAGTCGGTGAGCCGCAGCCCAGGTCCTCCCATGAGACGGGCGGCCTGCTCGAGCACCGCCACGGCGGTGCGCAGCCGCTTAGCGCTGATCCATCGGTCCTCCCCGTCCGGCTTCAGGCCGCAGGCAGCGCGTGGCATTTCCCAGCGCGCTCGCCCTTGCCGGCCTGGATCGCATCCCGGTGCGCGGTGGGTCGCCACCCGTGCGCGGCGATCGCGACGCTGCACTGTCCGAGGCGGTCCGTAGCCTCCAGACCATGATCACGAAGGCTCCAGGCAGCCTGCGCGGCGAGGGGCGGCAGCCTGAATCCCAGGCGGTGGACCACAGCGCCGATCGTGCTGGGGAATCGCCCAGCCCCGCACCGTCAACTCCCCCCTTGCCCACCACGGACTGGGAATCCCCCAGTCCCTCCAAAAGGCCGGGACCCAGTCCCGCGCCGCGGACGGCAGGCCACACCGGCGACCGTCCGCAGCCGGCGGAGACCGGCCAGCATCCGCGGGGCGAGATCCGGTCCCGGGATCGACTGACACCGCCGGATCTCCCGGCACCAGTCCGTCCATGCCCGCTGGACTGGACACCGCTCACCGCACCGCCGCCCGCGTCGCCGCCATCCGCGCGCCGCACCCGGGCACCGACGCGCTCCGCCCGAAGGCTAGGCCGCGGGGCCGACGGTGGTGCCGCCGCCGAGGTCCTGGCCCCGGTCGTGCACATCTCCGATCGCACCCCCCGGCCGCCACGCGACGGCGCCGTCCGGCACGCGTACGCGCCGCGCATCGACGGGCAGAACCGGGTCAACCTCGGCAAGGCGCTGGGCGCACTGGGCTGGACGCGGCAGACCCTGCTCGTGGCCGCCCGGGAGAACGGGCACGTCGTCATCCGCGCCGCCGCCGACAGCCCGCTGCTGACCCGAGTGCCGGTCGACGCCGACCGCCGCCTGACCCTGCCGCCGGCCGTGCTCGTCACCCTGGACGTCCGTCCCGGCGACCAGGTGCTGGCTGGCGTCGTCGTCGACGCCGGCGAGCTGCACCTGTTCCCGGTCGCCGATCCGCTGCAGCTGCTCACCGGTGCGCTTCCCTCGGAGGTCGAGGCGGGGGGCGTGCCGGAGTCCGCGCCGGCGCCGCGCGCGGCGGGCGGCAGCCGTGTCCGAGGACGGTGGATGGCCGAGGCGGTTGCGGTCGCGTTCACCACGCGAACGAGGACCGAGTTGGCGGCTGAGGGCCGCCTCAGAGCCAGCAGCCGGCACGCGGGGTGCGCCTCCTGCCGGCGGACCTCGGCTCCGCTGCGGACCGCATCGCGGTGTCGCCGGCCGACGGGCTACCCGAGCAGGCCGGCGCCGATCTGGGCGAGGATGAGGGCCGCGACGGCGAACACCAGGTAGGCGAACCACCGGCGTAGCCGGGCGGTGTCGACCCGGGTGGCGACGCGACCGGCGGCCAGTCCGGCGAGCACCGCGGCTGCGGTGAACGCGACGGTGACCGGCACGTCCAGAGGGGCTTCACCGGCGTGCGCGGCGAAGCCGGCTGCGGAGTTGGCCGCGATGATGACCAGCGACGTGCCGATCGCGGTGGTCATCGGCAGGCCCAGGACGACGACCAGCACCGGGATGATCAGGAACCCGCCGCCCACGCCGAGCAGGCCGGTGAGGAAGCCGACGACCAGCCCGCCGGCCAGGGTGCGCGGCAGGCAGCGGCGCCAGTTGACCCGGCCGCTCTCGACCGCGCAGGCCACGCCCGTGGTGAGCTTCTCGGCCAGCATCCGCACCCCGGTGCCGATCATGAGGGCGGCGAACAGGCCGAGGACGACGTCGTCGGGAAGTAGCCGGTTGACCGCGGCGCCGGCGAAGGCGGTGGCCGCGCCGGCCGCGGCGAACAGGGCCGCGATCCGCCAGGCGATCTGGCCGGCGCGAAGGCGGGGCAGCAGCGCGACCAGCGAGGTGATGCCGACGACCAGCAGCGAGGTGGCGACGGCCTGGGGCAGCTCTTGGCCGGCGGCGTAGACCAGGGCGGGGACGGCGAGGATGGAGCCGCCGCCGCCGAGCAGGCCGACGAGCGCGCCGATGACCAGCCCGGCGGGGACGGCGACGATCACGACCGCAGCGCTTCCCGCGCGTCGTCGACGGTGACCGGGCGGCTGCCGCGGTTGTACGGCAGTCGGGCCAGCGCCGCGCCCATCGCGCAGGTGTCGGTGAGCGCGGCGGTGGCCAGGCCGGCGCCGACCCCGCCGGCGAGGAAGCGGGCGCGGGGGAAGCGCAGGCTGGCCAGGATGCTGGCGGCGACCAGGGCGCCGGCGACCAGGCGGACCTGGCGCTCCAGCGCCCAGCGGGTGCGGCCGCGGCGGACCGGCTGCCCGGCGGCGGTGTGCGCGGCGACGCCGCCGTCGAGGACGGCCAGCCGCTGCGCGCCGGCCGCGGCCAGCGCTGCGTGCGCGGTGCGGGCCCGGCCGCCGGCCTGGCAGACCAGCACGACCGGGCCGGCCAGCTCACCGGCCAGGTCGGTGGCGTGTTGCTGGACCAGTGGCAGCGGGATGTTGATCGAGCCGGGGATGTGCGCGGTCTCGTACTCGGCCGGGGTGCGCACGTCGATCAGGGTGGGTGCGGTGCCGGCAGACCGGGCGGCCAGCTCGGCGGGGGTGATCAGGTCGGCGGTGCGGGAGCTCACGGGGTGCGGTGTCCTCTGGGTCTGTTGCTGAGGTGGTGCGGGCAGGCGGGGCCGGGGCTACCGGAGCGGGGCGCCCGGTGGCCGCCGGGTCTGGAAGGGGTCAGACGGCGGCGGGCTGGGCGTGCAGGCCGGCGGCGGCCGCGCCGGAGTCGGGGTCGCCGTAGCCGCCGTTGACCAGCGCCGGCCGGCGACCGGCGCGGGCCAGCAGCGAGGCAGCGATCGCGGCGCGGTAGCCCGACCCGCAGTACACCCAGACGTCGCCGGCGGGGACCTCGTCGAGGCGGTCGGCCAGGTCGTGGATCGGGATGTGCAGCGAGCCGCGCACCCCGCCGCCGGCGCGCTCGTCGTCGCGGCGGGCGTCGAGGACCACCAGGTCGGGGTCGGCGGCCATCGCCGCGGCCAGGCCGGCGAAGTCGCTGACCGGGTAGGAGGCCAGCTCGCGGCCGGCGGCCAGGGCCTCGGGGCTGCCGATCGCGGCGCCGGCGAGCCGGTCGATGCCGATGCGGACCAGCTCGCGGCGGGCGTCGGCGACCTGCTGCTCGGTCTCCCCGATCAGGGTGATCGGCGCGCCCCACGGGATGAGCCACCCGACGTAGGTGACGAAGTTGGCGATCGCGAGCTCCAAGTTCAGCGCGCCGGGCAGGTGACCCGCGGCGAACGCGGTGCGGCTGCGCAGGTCGATCACCCACTCCCCGGCGGCCAGCCGGTCGGCGAGCTCGGCCGGGTCGACCGGCCGCGGCATCGACAGGTCCACCGGTGCCGGGCCGGCGGCGTTGGCCGGGCCCATGTGCGCGTACCAGGCCGGGATCGCGGTCAGCCCGGCGATCAGCTGGTCGACGAAGGTCTGCTCGTCCTGGGTCAGCGCCGGGTTCACCCGCGCCTGCTCGCCGACGGTGGAGGACTCCCCGCTGGTCGGGGTCGCAGCACAGAAGCTGCCGAAGCCGTGGCTGGGGAACACCGGGGTGCCGGCGGGCAGCTCGTCGACCAGCCGGCGCACCGAGTGGTACTGGGCGTGGGTGAGGTCATGGGTGTGCTCGGGGCCGACCAGGTCGGTGCGGCCGGTCGCGCCGTAGAGCATCGACCCGCCGGTGAACACCGCCTGCACGGCGCCGCCGGCGTCGGTGAGCACATAGCTGACGTGGTGGTGGGTGTGGCCGGGGGTGTGCACCACCCGCAGCCGCATCGGGCCGGCGGTGAGCACGTCGCCGTCGGTGGCGGGGGTCCGCTCGAAGGCCACGGTGTCGCCGGCGGGAAGGGCGTACTCGGCGCCGACGGTGCGGGCCAGCTCCAGCGATCCCGCGACGAAGTCGTTGTGGATGTGCGTGTCGGCCACCAACGCGATGCGGACGGCACGTTTCTCGGCCAGGGCGAGCACGCGGTCAATGTCGCGCTGCGGGTCGATGACCACGCCGACGCCCTCGGCGCTGATCAGGTAGCTGCGGTCGCCGAGGCCGGTGGTCTCGATGACGTCGATCTGCACGAAGAGCTCCTCGGTACGGTACGGGGCAGGGGTATCTGCGGACGAAATGAGAGACGAGGCTCAGCGGCTGATGACCGGCCGGCCGTCGGCGGTCCAGGCCGTCATGCCGTCGGCGAGGTTGGCGACGTCGTAGCCCTGGGCGACGAGGAACTGCGCGGCCTGCGAGCTGCGGCCGCCGCTGCGGCAGACGGTGACGACCGGTCGGGCGCGGTCGAGCTCGAAGGCGCGGGCGGCAAGCTGGCCCAGCGGGATGTGCATGCTGCCGGTGACCCGGCCTGCGGCGACCTCGTCGGCCTCGCGGACGTCGAGCAGGACGGCCTCGGTGCGGTCGGCGGCCTCGGCGGGGGTGAGCTGGGGGATCTGCGGGTTCATGACTGCTCCGGAAGTCGTTGGTCAGGCGAGGGTCAGGAAGAGGCGCTCGAGCTCGCGCAGGTCGACCTCGCGGGTCTCGCCGTCCTCGGCGGTCGAGCAGTAGCGCATCCCGGTGGAGATGACCGCGAAGCCGGCCTTGCTCAGCGCCTTCGACGCCGCCGCCAGCTGGGTGACGACGGACGAGCAGTCCCGGCCGTCCTCGATCATCTTCACGATGCCGCCGATCTGACCCTCGATGCGGCGGAGGCGCTTGACGACGTCGGCGAGCTCGCTCTGGGGGATGTCCACGTCGTCCATCATGGATACCCCGGGGGGTATGTGCAACTGGATGAGCCAGTGATGGCCCACACACTCTCGTCGACCCTCGGCGGTGGCCCGTCCTCGGCGAGACCCGACTGCCCCGCTGCCGGGGACTGCGACCGGTGACTTCCGGGGTCACGGCGCAATCCGCAGCCGGCTCCAACCACCCCATGTCAGTTCTGTCGGTGACTGCCCTGCGGCCGATCGCCCGCACGGTCCGGCTCGTCAACACCCGAGCCGGCGCCGCCGGCCACACCGAGGAGAACCCATGTCCCACCCCGAGTCGACCGCTTTGACCAGCGCCGAGACCGCCGCCCTGGCCGGTCCTCTCGCCGAGTGCGCCGCGGCGATGGCGAAGGTCCGCCAGCTCGTCGACGCCGGACTCGTCACCCCCGAGGTCCTCGGCTTCCAGATCCCGGCCCCCGCCGCGGGTCCGGCCGCCAACCTGGTTCCCGGCGAGCGCATCACCGTCGCCGACCTGGCGACGAAGACCCTCGTCGGGCTCACCGGTGGCACGAAGAAGACGTACCGCTCCCTGGCCGAGGGCTGGCCGCTGGACGTGCCGCCGGAAGAGAAGGTGTACCTGGGCCTGGGGGAGAAGTGGGTAGATGAGGTCCTGCCCAGCCACCTCGAGGAGGCCCTCCGCCACATCGAGTCCCGCGGGCTGGACAGCGCCGCCACCCGGGCGGCCAACCGTGAGGCCGCCGGACGCGAGGTCCGCACCAGCACCGCCAGCGGCGCGAAGTACAACGCGGTCGGCGTCTGGCGGCGCATGTTCAAGGTCGCCGTCAAGGACCGCCACCTCGCGAAGGCCTTCGACCCCTCGCAGGAGATCGCCAAGCCCGAGCGCAGCGACGGCACCCGCATGGCCTTCGAGCAGTTCCAGCTCGACGAGGTGTGGGCCGTGGCCACCAGGACCGGCGACGACCCGGTGCTCGACGAGCACATCCTGGAGACGATCCTCATCGCCGGAGCCCGCCAGGAGGGCATCCTCAACCTGACCCTCGGCGGGCTGGACCACGTCCAGTGCACCATCCGGCTCGACGAGAAGTTCGGCAAGGTCGTCCACCAGCCGGTGCCCGACTGGTTCGTCGCCAAGCTGCACGCCTTCGCGGTCGGCCGGGGTGCGGTCCGGCCCGGCGACGCCGTCTTCCGCTACCACCCGGACGGCCGCCGGCGCGGTGCCCCCATCGGCAGCCGTCGCTTCGACCACCTCTTCGAGGACCGCATCCAGGCCCGCCTGGCCTGGGCGGACAAGGAGCAGGTCACCGGCCACACCGTGCGCCACCACGCCATCACGGTGGTCGAGCGCGAGTTCAGCCACGCGGTGTCGGTGGCCTTCGCCAGGCACGAGCCCGAGGGCGTCAACGGCCGGTACACGGTGGCTCGGCCGAAGGAGGTCGCCGCTGCCGTCATCGCGCTCTACGGCGGCGACCACCCGTGGCTGCACCGCGAGCCGCGGCCGCGCACCGACTGACGCCGTCGCCGTCCGCAGGGGCCCACGCCAGATGGGCCCCTGCGACGTTGGGGCGAGCGGTTCCCCGAAGCCAGCTCGTCATCCAGGCCGGTCGTGACATCGCTCACCCATGCTTCCGGAAATATACCTCCGGGGGGTATTCCTTGACTGGATACCGCCAGGGGGTACCAAGACCGGGCTCCCACGATTCCCGGGAGCTCCCTCGTGTCAGCCGCCTCGCCAGACCAGTCGCTCGCTCAGACGGCATCCCCGGCCGGTCGCGGACTCGTTCTGCCCCTGCTGGTGATCGCCACGACCCAGCTGATGCTCGTGCTCGACGACGGCATCGCCAACATCGCGCTGCCGAGCATCCAGGCCGACCTGGGCATGCCCGCGGCCGGCCTGCTGTGGGTCATCAACGCCTACGTCCTGGTCTTCGGCGCGCTGCTGCTGTTCGGCGGCCGGGTCGGTGACCTGTTCGGCCGGCGGCGGGTGCTGCGGATCGGTCTGGTCGTGTTCGTGGCCGCCTCACTGCTCGGTGGCCTGGCGCCCGACGGGACCGTGCTCATCGCCGCCCGTGCCCTCCAGGGTGTGGGTGCGGCGCTGGCCGCGCCCAACGCGCTGGCACTGATCGCCACCACGTTCCCCGCGGGCAAGCCGCGCAACTCCGCGATGGCCGTGTACGGGGCCATGTCCGCGGTCGGCATCATCGGCGGCCTACTACTCGGCGGCGCCCTGACCGGACTGCTGGACTGGCGTTGGGTCTTCTTCATCAACGTGCCCGTGGGCCTGGCGGTGCTCGCCGGCACCGGCGCCCTGCCCGAGGGCAGCCGCGGCCGGGGCCGGCTGGCCACCCCCGGCGCGGTGACCGGCACCGGCGCGATGGTCGCCCTGGTCTACGCCCTCACCCGCGCCGGCGAGCACGGCTGGACCGACGCGCTCACCCTGACCGCGTTCGCCGGCGCCGCGGTCCTGCTGGTCGTGTTCCTGGTGCTGCAGGCGCGCACCACCGGTCCGCTGCTGCCGCTGAGCCTGTTCGCCGACCGCAACCGCGCCGGCGCCTACGCCACCGTGCTGTTCATCGGCGCCGGGCTGATGGGCAGCTTCTACCTGCTGGCGCTGTTCCTGCAGCAGGTGCTGCAGTACGGCGCCCTGAAGACCGGCGTCGCCTCGCTGCCCTTCGCCGCCGGCATCATCCTGGCCTCGGGCATGGCGTCCAAGCTGGTCGAGCGTCTGGCGCCGCGCGTGCTGGCCGCGCCCGGGCTGGTCCTGGCCGCCGCCGGCATGGCGTGGCTGTCCCGGCTTGACGTGGACCCCTCCTACACCGTCGACGTCATGCCCGCGCTGTTCCTCACGTCCTTCGGCCTCGGCTTGGCGTTCGTGCCGCTGACGCTCACCGCCGTGCACCGGGTCGCCGAGGACCGGGCCGGCGTGGCTTCGGCTCTGGTCAACATGGCCCAGCAGATCGGCGCCGCGCTCGGGCTGGCCGTGCTGACCACCGTCTCCACCACCGCCGCCGACGAGACGCTGCCCCACGCCACCCGGGTGCTGCAGCAGGGGCTGGCCGACGCCGACGACGACGTCGTGGCCCGCGCCGGCGAGGCGCTGGCGCACGGCTACACCTCCGGCTTCCTCGCCGGAGCCGGCCTGCTGCTGGCCGCCGCCGTCCTCGTCGCGCTGGCCGTCACCACCCGCGGCACCCAGCGTGCCGACGACGCGTCCCGCGCGGCCGCCGTCTGACCGGGTACCTGCCCACCCAGCACGTGACCGACCGAGGAGCACCCCGTGGACCACTCCGTGCACCAAGGCCGCCCGACCGGCGCCGCCCTGACCCGGCTGGCCGTGTCCGCAACCCTGCACTGCCTCACCGGCTGCGCGATCGGCGAGGTCCTGGGCATGGTCATCGGCTCCGCGCTGGGCTGGTCGGACGTGCAGACCATCGTGCTGGCAGTCGTGCTGGCGTTCGTGTTCAGCTACTCGTTCACCATCGGGCCGGTGATGCGCTCAGGGCTGCCGCTGCGCGCGGCGATCCCGGTCGCGCTGGCCGCCGACACCGTCTCGATCACCGTCATGGAGATCGTCGACAACGCGGTGATGCTGCTGGTGCCCGGCGCGATGGACGCCGGTCTGGACAGCCCGCCGCCCTGGGGCGCACTCGCCGTCGCCTTCGTCGTCACCGTGCCGGTCAACCGCTGGCTCATCGGCCGGGACGAGGGGCACGCCGTCGTGCACCAGTACCACGGCGGCGGACACGGGTCGCCCGAGCAAGCCCTCGACGACCGAGGACCTCCACGGAACCGAGCACCACTGATGCTGCGCCGAATCGCGGCCTGCGTCCGCCCAGCGGAGGACGGCCGTCAGGCGCCCTTGAGCTGGCTGCGGCGGGCGTACGCGCGGGCGGCGCGGGCGCGGTCGCCGCAGCGGACCGAGCACCAGTGCCGGCGGCCGTGCGTGCGCAGCAGGTACCGGTTGCACGGCGGGGACGCGCACGCGGCCAGGCGCTCGGCGTCGCGCCCGGTGAGCAGGTCGGCGGCGTCCGCGGCCAGCACGGCCAGCGCGTGGTCGACGATCTGCGTGGTGCGGTGCGGCGGCGTCCGGTGCAGCCCGTGCGCCTCGTCCCACTGCAACAGGGCCGCCGTGGGCACGCTGGTCAGCGCCTCGTTGACCGCCCGCACGGCGGCCGCGGGAGCCGGGAGGCCGTCGATCCGCGACGCCAGCAGCGCCCGGACCTGCTCTCGCAAGGCCCGCAGTTGCGCCGCGCACTGGTCCCGCAGACCGGCATCCGACGGCGCGAGATCGCGATCGGCCAGCCACTCCGTCGCGGCCGCAGGCGTGCCCAGCAGCTCGAGGAACTGACCTCCCGGCAACGCCACGGCGCTGTTGGCGAAATCCAGGGCAAGGTGCTGCTCGGCACCCGGCGCCGGCGGCAGGGCGCGATGCGCGGACTCGGCGGTCACGGCCTCCAACATGGTTCTCATGGTACGCCTTGCGATCTCCCGTGAGAAACGTCTACCGTCACCTCACGGAATATCCGACCCATACCCGTGAGGTGTCACCTTGACCGACGTCCGTTCCACCGCCGGCCCCATCCCCATCCCCGTCCGGGTCCTCAGCGGCCCGACCACCCTCACCGAGTACGGGGGCCTGCGGTTCCTCACGGACCCGACCTTCGACGCTCCCGGCGAGTACCCGCTGGGCCCGGGCCTGGTGCTGACCAAGACCGCTCCCTGCCCGGTCGGCCCGGCCGACATCGGCGCCGTCGACGCGGTGCTGCTGTCCCATGACCAGCACCCGGACAACCTCGACAACGCCGGCCGGGAGCTACTGGCCGACGTGCCGCTCACGCTCACGACGCCCAGCGGTGCCGAGCGCCTCGGTGGCACCGCCCGCGGCCTCGCCCCGTGGGACACCGTCGAGCTGCCCCGTCCCGACGGAGGGACCGTGACGGTGACGGCCGCTCCCGCCCAGCACGGCCCCGAGGGTTGCGAGCCGGTCACCGGCGAGGTGATCGGCTTCGTCCTGACCGCCGCGGACCTGCCCACCGTCTACGTCAGCGGCGACAACGCCTCGTTGGACCTCGTCCGGGAGATCGCCGACCGCGTGGGCCCGGTCGACACCGCGGTCCTCTTCGCCGGCGCCGCCCGCACTCCGTTCTTCGACGGCGCGCTGGTGACCATCGACGGCACCCAGGCTGTCGAGGCCGCGCAGATCCTCGGCGCCCGCCGGGTCGTGGCCGCCCACTGCGACAGCTGGGGCCACTTCACCGAGAGCCGCGACGACGTCGCCGCCGCCTTCACCGCGGCAGGGCTGGCCGACCGACTGCAGCCCGCCTAGGTCTACCTCAGAGCCGGGCAGCCGACCCGCCGCGCGGCCGATCGCGGATTGAGCGGGTCGCGCCCTGCTGTCGTTCACTCTTCGCCGCGCCGACGTACAGCAGCCAGTGTCATCGCCGGGTCTGACACTTCCGGCGGTCCCAAGCCGGCCGGCGTCCGGCCCGACGCCACAGAGCCGCCGGGTTCCGGCCGTGCGCTCCTCGCCGGCCCTCAGCTTCCCGCGCACGCCGCCGTCGAGGTGCACCGCAGACCGTCTCAGCCTCGGGGTTTCGAATCTGGATGCGACCGACTGGTGCTTCGGCTCGCCGACGAGATGCGCGCCCCTACGGTCACAGGACGCTGAGGCCTGTCCTGCGACTGCCCGCGGCGGCGGCGCCAGGCGCAGTTCGCCCAAGCGCAGCGCTGCCGGTCCCGTGCGGGAACGGCCGGATCGTTGTCGGGATGCGGTCGTACGGTCGCGACCATGAACCCCAGGACGACCGGGCCCGAATGCGGACCGTCGACGGCACAACCGCCCAACGACACCGACACCTCGCTCGGGTCCGCGTCGAACGCGGACACCGTCCCGGATGGGGAATCGCCCAGTGACGCTCCGTCAACTCCCCCCTCGCCCACACCACAGCGAGCCGGTCCCCGACGGGGGCCGGCTCGCTGCATCCGGGGTCCCGCTCAGGCTGTGCCGCCGCGCTCCTGCACGAAGGCCGCGGAGTCGTAGTAGGTGCGGACGCCGGTGAGCCGGTCCTCGTCGCCCTCGATGACGGTCACCCCGCGGTACCGGAAGGGCTTGCCGCTGCGCAGAGTGCCGGTCGAGGTCCACTCGAGGGCGGCGCTCTCCTCGCCGACGATGCTGTGCGTGAACGTGGTCTCCAGGTCGCCGAAGACGTTGCGGTAGTCCTCCCAGAAGGTCCTCGCGCCGTCCTTGCCGCTGGCCTGGTGGTGCTCGTCGAGCTTGACCAGCTCGGCGTCGTCCCCCGTGAGGTCCAGCATCGGCTGGACGTCGCGGTCGCTGTCGATCCGGTGCAGGGCGTCGGTGAAGCGCTCGGTCATCGTGTGCATCGGTCCCCCGGTCCTCCGGTGTGGGTGGTCGGCATCGCTGTACCCACTCCAGCGATTCGCCACCCGCACGTCAGGTGAGCCGGCGCCGGACCTCGTCGGGGCCGCGGCGGCCGAGCGTCTGGGCGAGCAGCACCGCCCCCCACGGGCCGATGACCCAGATCGGCCAGAAGTAGCGGAACTCGCCCGAGCCGATGACCGTAGCGGCCCAGACGGTGAGGACGATGACAGCGGTCACGGCCCAGTTCCGCCAGGCCGCCTGGCGCGACGGCCCTCCGCTCCAGCCGCACGCGGGCACGCGGTGGACGGCACCATGGCGGACCGGCGCGGGCTGCGCGGCCGGGCGTGGGAGGTCGGCGGTGAGCGCCTCGAGCTCGCCGTAGGTGCGGGCGGCGTAGGCGCGGGCCAGTCGCTCGTCGTACTCGGCGACGGTGAGCCGCCCGGCGCTCATCTGCTCACCGAGCAGGGTGGCGACGGCCGCGCGGTCGGCGTCGGCGGCGCGCAGGTGCGGCTCGGGCATCGGGGTGGCCTCCTCGGGTCGGGGCTCCAGTCTGGGTCGGGGGCGCGGCCCGGCGGTACTGACGGACGTCACCGGTTCCACGTGGAACGCGTCAGTACGGTCGGGGCGTGCTCGCCGGGCCGGAGGCCGCCGCGCGGGACCGGGGCTGGACGACGCTGCGGCTGCAGACCGGTCCGCGGCAGCCGGAGGCCGTCGCGCTGTACGAGGGCGCGGCTACCGGCCGATCGCCGGGTTCGGCGCCTGTGCCGGGGCGGACGACGGCGACTCCCCCTTCTACGAGCGGGTGCTCGACCCGTCCTGACCTCATCGGGCGAGATCGGCGATCTCGGCCGGTCGCGGGGCTCCAGCCGTGCGAGACCGCCGATCTCGCCGTTGGTGGAGGGCCGTCGTGTGGTGGGGTGGGCCCATGAGCGCTACCTGGCCCGCGACCGAGCCCACCGAGGTCGAGATCGCCTCCGGCGACGCGCGGCTGGTGGTCGACCTGCGTGGCGGTGCGATGCGCACGCTGACCGCCGGCGACCGCGAGCTCCTCGACGGCTACGCCGCAGGCACGGTGCCGGGCGCCAGCCGCGGCCGCGTGCTGCTGCCCTGGCCCAACCGGATCCGCGACGGCCGCTGGAGCTGGGACGGCCGGGACCTGCAGCTGGAGCTGGCCGGCCCGGACAAGCCCACCGCCATGCACGGGCTGGTCGGCTGGCAGCCGTGGGCGGTGCTCGAGCAGTCCGGCGACGCGGTCACCGTCGGCACCGTCGTCGAGGCCCGGTCCGGCTACCCGTTCCGGCTCGCCGCGGCGATCGACCACGTGCTCGGACCGGAGCGTCTCACCGTGACGATGCGGGTCCGCAACGCCGGCTCCGAGCCCGCTCCCTTCGGTGCCGGCTTCCACCCCTACCTGGCCGTCGGGGCGCAGGAGGACGGCGGCATCGCCGACGCCGAGCTCGAGCTGCCCGCGCGCACCGAGCTGGTGGTGGACGACGGCGGGCTCCCGACGGGGGAGCGGCGTCCCCTCGACGGGACGGCCGGCCGGATCGGGGACCGCGCCTTCGACACCCCGGTCACCGACCTCGACCGCGACGCCGACGGCTGGGCGCGGGTCCGGCTGCGCAGCGCGGCGCTGGGCACCCTGGAGCTCGCCGTCGACCCGTCGTGGCCGTGGCTGCAGGTCTTCACCGGCGACACGCTGCAGCCCGGGCAGCGCCGGCGCAGTGTCGCGGTGGAGCCGATGACCTGTCCGCCCAACGCGCTGGCCGACCACGTCGACCTCGTCGTCCTCGAGCCGGGTGCGGAGTGGGCCGGCACCTGGACGCTGGGCTGGAACGGCTGACGTGCAGGTCGCCGAGCTGTGGCGCTACCCGGTCAAGTCGCTGCAGGGGGAGCGGCTGACCGGCGTCGACGTCGGTCACGAGGGTCTGGCCGGCGACCGGCAGTGGGCGCTGTTCGACGTCGTGACCGGCTACGGGCTCACCGCCCGGCGGGTGCCGGACCTGCTGTTCCTCACCGGCCGGCTGCGCCCCGACGGCCGCGCCGAGGTGGTGCTGCCGGACGGGCGCCTCACGGCCGACGACGCCGTGCTGTCGGACTGGCTGGGCCGGGCGGTGGCGCTGCGGGCCGCGGCGGACGCGCCCGGCGAGCGGCTGTACGAGAACCCCACCGAGGTCGGGGAGGCCGGCGACGACGCTGGCCCCTCTGCAGGAGCCCAGCGCGAGCTTGCGAGCGATGGGGGGCAGAGGGGTCCTTCTCGGGACGCCTTCCCCGGTGCCCGCGGCGCCTTCCACGACAGCTCCCGCACCCGCGTCTCGCTGGTCTCCACCGGCACGCTGGGCGCCTGGGACCGGCGCCGGTTCCGCGCCAACGTCGTCCTCGACGGGGCGGGGGAGGACGCGCTGGTCGGGCAGCGCGTGTGGCTGGGCGGCGCCGGGCTGGACGTCGTCAAGCAGGTGGACCGCTGCGTCATGGTCACCCGGCCGCAGCCCGGCGGGATCGGCCGGGACACCGGCGTCCTCAAGACCATCCACCGCGAGCGGGGCGGGTGCCTGGCGGTCGGCGCGCTGGTCACCCGCCCGAGCTCCGTCGCGGTCGGCGACGAGCTGGGCGGGTGGTGAGCGTGCGCACCGTGCATCTGCGGCCCGGCGAGGAGTCCATCCGGCTCGGTCAGCTGCTCAAGCTGGTGGACGCCGTCCCGACCGGTGCGCAGGTCAAGGACGTGCTGCTCACCGGCGCGGTCCGGGTGAACGGCGAGCCCGAGGAGCGGCGCGGCCGGCAGGTCCGGCGCGGGGACGTGGTGCAGATCGAGGGCATGGAGGACGTGCGCGTCGGCTGACTCCGGCGATCTCCGCGGAAGTCGCCGAGGGGAGCGCGGGGCGGGCCGAGGCGCGGAGGCGGACCAGTGTCCCTGGCGGTTCACTCCGGCGGTTTCCGCGGAAACCGCCGAGGGGCGCGGTTCCACGTGGAACTGACAGGCTGACCCCATGACCCGCGCGCCGTACCTGTCGGCCCGCCTGCAGGGCTTCGGGACGACGGTCTTCGCCGAGATGAGCGCGCTCGCCGTCGCCACGGGCTCGATCAACCTCGGTCAGGGCTTCCCCGACTACCCGGGCCCGCCCGAGGTGCTCGACGTCGCCCGCGCGGCCATCGGCACCGCGCACGACCAGTACCCGCCGGGCCCGGGCATCCCGGAGCTGCGGCACACGGTCGCCGAGCACGTGCAGCGCTTCGGCGGCCACGCCTACGACGCCGACAGCGAGGTGCTGGTGACCGCCGGCGCCACCGAGGCGCTGACCGCCGCGTTGCTGGCGTTGCTCGAGCCCGGCGACGAGGTCGTCCTCTTCGAGCCGATGTACGACAGCTACGCCGCCGGGATCGCGATGGCCGGCGGGGTCGCCCGGCCCGTGCCGCTGCGGCCCCCGGCGTCCGGCGCCGGCCCGTGGACCTTCGACGCCGCCGAGCTGCGGGCCGTGGTCACGCCGCGGGCGCGGCTGCTGCTGCTCAACACCCCGCACAACCCCACCGGGAAGGTGTTCACCCGCGCGGAGCTCGGCATCCTGGCCGCGCTGGCGATGGAGCACGAGCTGCTGGTCCTGGCCGACGAGGTGTACGAGCACCTGGTCTTCTCGGGCAGCCGGCACGCCTCGCTGGCCACCGTGCCCGGCATGCGCGAGCGCACCCTCGTGGTGAGCAGCGCCGGCAAGACCTTCAACGTCACCGGCTGGAAGATCGGCTGGATCTGCGGGCCGGCCCCGCTGGTGTCCGCCGTCCGCACGGCCAAGCAGTTCCTCACCTACGTGAACGGGGGGCCGTTCCAGCCGGCGGTCGCGGCCGGGCTGCGGCTGCCCGACGCGTACTTCACCGGCATCGCCCGCGACCTGGAGGACCGCCGCGACCTCCTGGTGGAGGGCCTGACCGCCGCGGGGCTGCCCGTGGTGTGCCCGGAGGCGACGTACTTCGCGACGGTCGACGTCCGGCCGGTGCAGCCCGACGGGGACGGTCTGGCCTTCTGCCGGTCGCTGCCCGAGCGTGCCGGTGTGGTCGCCGTCCCGACCGTGGTCTTCTACTCCGCGCAGCACGCACACCTGGGCCGTCACCTGGTGCGCTTCGCGTTCTGCAAGGGTGACGCGGTGCTGGGCGAGGCGGTCGAGCGACTGGGCAGGATGGCCTGAGCGGCGATCCCCGCGGGGATCGCGGGGGAGGAGGGGTCGATGAGGTTCGCGGTGGTGCAGCACGACATCGTCTGGGAGGACCGGGCGGCGAACTTCGCCCGGCTGGCGCCGCTGGTCGCCCGGGCCGTCGGTGCCGGGGCGGACTTCGTGCTGCTCAGCGAGACGTTCTCCACCGGCTTCTCCATGACGCCGGGCATCGGGGAGCCCGAGGGCGGCCCGTCGGCGCAGTTCCTGCAGGAGCGGGCGGCCGAGCACGGCGTCTGGGTGGCCGGGAGCTGCCCGGAGGTAGCCCCGGACGGCGACCTGCCCTACAACTCCTTCGTCCTGGCTGCGCCCGACGGGACGGTGCACCGCTACCGCAAGCTGCACCCGTTCACCCACGGCGGCGAGCACGAGCGCTTCCGGGCCGGGGAGAAGCCGGTGACCGTGGACGTCGGCGGCCTGCGGGTCACCCCGTTCGTCTGTTACGACCTGCGCTTCGCCGACGTCTTCTGGTCCGCCGCGCTGGACACCGACGTCTACCTGGTGACGGCGAACTGGCCGGCCGCCCGCCGGCTGCACTGGCAGACGCTGCTGCAGGCCCGGGCGATCGAGAACCAGGCCTACGTCGTCGGCTGCAACCGGGTCGGCACCGCGGGCGACGGCACCGAGCACACCGGCGACAGCCGCATCGTCAACCCGATGGGGGAGCTGCTGGCGACCGCCGCCGGGGTCGAGACGGTGCTGGTGGCCGACGTCGACCCGGCCGAGGTGACCGCGACCCGCGAGCGGTTGCAGTTCCTCGCCGACAGGCGCTGACGGCAGAGCCTCGCCGACAGGCGCTGACGGCAGAGCCTCGCCGACCGGCGGGCGTAGCGGGTCAGCCGACGCGGTCCTGGCCGTCGTGGTCCCGGCCGTCGTGGTCCCGGCCGTGGTGGTCCCGGCCGACGTGGTCCTCGCCCCCGTGGTCCCGGCGGACGTGGTCCTCGCCCACATGGCCCTGGCCCACGTGGTCCTGGTCGACGTCGACCCGCTCACGGAGCACCTGGTCGCGCACCTGCACCTGCTCCTGCACCCACTCGGTGCGCAGCCGCACCCGCTCGACCGGGACGACCTCGGTGCCGACCACCGGCCGCTCGGCGTGCAGGACGATCGTCTCCGGCAGGCCCCCCGTGCCGACCGCGTCGAGGGCGTCGCCGGTCGTCGGGACGCCGTCGTCCAGGGGGATCTCCTCGATCCGGATCTCCTCGCGGCGGATCGGGACGGTCACCTGCACCTCCTCGGTGACGACGTACTTCACCACCCGCACCCGCTTGGCCGCGTACCGCTCGGTGGCCACCCGCAGCTGCTCCTCGCTGCGGGTCATGGCGCCGTCCGAGGGCGGGGGCGTCGGGGGGACGGCGGCGACCGGGACGGTCTCCCCGCGCGCGGCCGCCCGGTCGACGTCCACCGTGTCCTGCCGGGTGTCGCGTGACCCGGCCTCGGGCGACAGCTGGGACAGGTCGCGGGTGGTCGTGTCGTCGCCCGTCCGGGCCGCCGTCGTCCCGGCGTCCAGGCCGTAGTGGCGGCGCAGCAGGGCCTCGTCGTCGGGGTCGAGGTGCTGATCGGAGACCGACGGAGCGGAGCGGACGGCGTCCTTGGTGACCGTCAGGCGCACGCTGCCCTCGGTGAAGGTCGCGTCGGTCGCGGGGACCACGGAGTGCCGGGTGCCGAACAGGCCGGTCGAGACCGCCACCCAGGTGGGAGCGCCGGTGCGGTCGTCGGTGAAGAAGTGCTCGACCGTGCCGATCTTCTCGCCGTCGGGCCCGTAGGCCGCGCTGCCGATCGCCGCCGACAGTTCTCGTTCGCTCAACACCGGGTCGGCTCCCCTCGTCGTCGCAGATCCCCCACGGGACCCTGCGGGACGAGCGTGCCCACCCGGGACACCGGCCGAACATGACGTCGCCCGCGCGCGTCCGCCGGCGTGCTGGCCTGCGCGTCCCTGCCTACCGTGGCATGCGTGACCACCGAGCACGTCGAGGTCGAGCGCAAGTTCGAGGCCGACGAGACCTTCGCCCTGCCGGACCTGACCGGCGTGGGCGGGGTCGCCGCCGTCAGCGATCCGGACGAGCAGGCGCTCGAGGCGACCTACTACGACACCGCCGACCTGCGGCTGCTGCGTTCGCGGGTGACGCTGCGGCGGCGCACCGGGGGCGCCGACGCGGGCTGGCACGTCAAGCTGCCCGGGGCGGACGGCGCCCGGCGGGAGCTGCGCCAGCCGCTGGGCCGCGCGGCCCGCACCGCTCCCCGCGCCGTCGTCGCGCCGGTCCTCGGCCTGCTGGGCACCGCGACCACCGGGCCGGTCGCCACCATCACCACCCGCCGGCTCGTGCACCGGCTGCTCGACGAGGGCGGCCGGGTGCTCGCGGAGGTCGCCGACGACGCCGTCGTCGGCACCGCGCTGGCGACGGAGCCGGGCGAGCCGGCCACCGTCACCACCTGGCGGGAGCTCGAGGTCGAGCTGGTGGACGGCGACGAGGCGCTGCTGGAGCCGGTCGCCGAGCGGCTCACCGCGGCCGGCGCCCGGCCCTCCACCGTCCCCTCGAAGCTCGGCCGGGTGCTCGACGGCCGGCTGCCCGCGGCGGCCGGTCCGGTGCCGGCCGCGGCCGGCACCGGCGCGAAGGGGAAGAAGGGCAAGAAGGGCAAGAAGGTGACCCGCACGGCCGGCGAGGTCGTCCTCGGCGCGCTGGCCGGCCAGCTGCAGGCGCTGCGGGACGCCGACCTCGCGGTGCGCACCGAGCAACCGGAGGGGGTGCACGACCTGCGGGTGGCCTGCCGCCGGCTGCGCAGCATCCTCGCCGCGTTCCGCCCGGTGCTGGACCGCGAGCACACCGATCCGCTGCGCGCGGAGCTGCAGTGGGTGGGTGCCGAGCTCTCCGGGGCGCGGGACGCCGAGGTCGCGCTGGCCCACCTGCGCGAGCTGGTGGCCGCGCAGCCGGTGGAACTCGTGCTCGGGCCGGTCGCCGCCCGGCTGCAGCAGACCCAGATCAAGGACCACGAGGGCGGCGCCCGCCGGGTCACCCGCACCCTCACCGACCGGCGCTACCTGCAGCTCCTCGACGCCCTCGACGCCCTGCTGGCCGACCCCCCGCTGACCGAACAGGCCGGGCAGCCGGCACCTGCGCAACTGGCCGACGCGGTCCGCCGCACCGGCAAGCGGCTGCGCCGACTGGTCGAGGCCGCGCGGGAGGCCGAGGGCGAGGAGCGGCACCACCTGCTGCACGAGGTCCGCAAGGCCACCAAGCGGGTCCGTTACACCGCGGAGGTGGCCGAGGTGGAGTTCGGCGAGCCGGCCGGCGCGCTGGTCGCGTGCACCAAGCAGGTGCAGGACCAGCTCGGCGCCGCCCAGGACACCGTCGTCACCCGGGAGGTCACGGTCCGGGTCGGCCGGGCCGCGTTCGCCGCGGGTGAGAACGCCTGGACCTACGGCCGGCTGCACGGCCTCGAAGAGGCCCGGGCAGCGGCGGCCGAGGCGGAGTTCTGGACACTGGAGCCGGACCTGCGGCGCGCGGTCAAGGCCGTGGCCAAGCTGGGCTAGGACCCGCGGGGAACCACGGGCGGCGCGGGAGCGTCGTGTCCGGGGAGGGGGGCCGTCCCGGCCGCACCGTGAGCACGAGGAGCCGGAACTGTCCCTGATCGGCCTGCTGGGCTTCGCCACCGTCGTCCTCCTGGCCGTGCTGCTGCTGCACGGCTACCTGTGGTGGCGGCTGGTCCGCAGCACCACCCGCCCCGGCCGGGGGCGGCGGCTGCTGACGCTGGGCATGGTGCTCCTCGCCGTCCTGCCGGTGGGAGCGGTGCTGCTCCGCCGGCAGGACTCGCTGCTCAGCACCGTGGTCCAGTGGGTCGGCTTCAGCTGGCTGGGCGTCGCGTTCTACCTCTTCCTCACCCTGCTCGCCCTCGAGCCGCTGAGGCTCATCCTGCGCGGACGGTTCCGGGGGACGGCGAGCCCGGCGACGGTGGCCGGGGACGAGCAGGTCGTCGCGAGTGGGGCCCGGAGAGCTCCGGGAAGCGACGACGCAGCGGCTCGACGCGACGAGGGAACGGCACGTGGAGGCGGTGCCGTCCCGGGGCGGCCCCGTCCAGAGGCTCGCCGCGGCCCCGTCCAGGGCACCGCCCTGAGCCGGCGAAGGGTGGGGAGGCCGGGGTCCTCCCACGGTGAGGAGGACGGGGTCCTCTCCCCCTCGCGGCGGTTGCTGCTGGCCCGCGGGCTGGCGGTGACGGCGGGGGCGGTGGCGCTGGGCACCGCGGGCGCCGGCGCCTACTTCGCCAACAGCGCACCGGTGGTCCGCCGGGTCCCGGTCACCCTGCCCGGGCTGTCCCCGGCCCTCGACGGCCTGCGGATCGTCACCTTCTCCGACGGCCACCTCTCCGCCATGTCGAGCACCCGGCGGTTCGAGCGGCTGGTCGAGATCGTCAACGCCCAGCGGCCCGACGTGGTGGCGATCGTCGGCGACCTGGTCGACGGCGAGCTGAGCGAGCTGCGCGAGGAGGTCGCCCCGCTGGCCGACCTGGTGAGCGAGCAGGGCGTCTACTTCGTCACGGGCAACCACGAGTACTTCGTGGACACGACCGCGTGGCTGCGCCACCTGCCGACGCTGGGTGTGCAGGTGCTGCGCAACGAGCGGGTGCCGATCCGGCGCGGCGGCGCGTACGTCGACCTCGCCGGCATCGACGACCGGACGGCGATCAGCTCGGGTGTGCCCGGCCACGGCGCCGACCTCGACACCGCGCTCGACGGCCGCGACGACGCCGTCCCGGTGGTGCTCCTGGCCCACCAGCCGGTGCAGGTGGCGCAGGCGGCGGCGGCCGGGGTGGGGCTGCAGCTGTCCGGGCACACGCACGGCGGCCAGCTGTGGCCCTTCGACTACGCCGTGCGGCTCGACCAGCCGGTCGTGCAGGGGCTGTCCCGGGTCGGGAACACCCAGCTCTACGTCACGACCGGCGCGGGCTCCTGGGGCCCGCCCATGCGGATCGGCGCCCGGCCCGAGGTCGCGGTCGTCGAGCTGCGTGCCCCCTGAGGCTCACAGCCCCCGCAGCGCGGCCAGGGCCTCCTCGATGACCTCCTCCAACGACAGCTCGCCGCCGGACTCCGCCCAGCGCAGCAGCGCCTGCGTGTAGGCCGACATGTGGGCGGTGACGACGACGGAGGCGGCGGGGTCCGCCCGCTCGTCCTCGCCGAGCGCCTCGAGGAACATCTGCGCCGTCGCCCGCTCGTACTCGGCCGCCCGGTAGCGGAGCCGGGGCGTCGCGGTGATGACCCGCCACCGGGCCAGGGCGTCGGTCCGGCGCTCCCCGGCGAGCCCCCTGATGAAGGCGTGGATCACGGCGCGCATCCGCTCACCCAGCGGCCGGTCGGCGGGCACCGACGCCAGCAGGGCGTCGACCTCGGCCCGGTCGGGCAGCGCCATGATCAGCTCGTCCTTGCCCGGGTAGTGCGCGTAGAAGGTCTGCACCGAGACCCCGGCCGCGGCGGCCAGGCGGGAGATCGGCACGTCCTCGTAGCCGTTCTCCCGGAACAGCTCCATGGCGGCCTCGTAGATCCGCTGGTGCGTGGCGGCGTACTGGCGGGCACGGTGGTCCTGGGCCACGACCGTCCCCCTCCCGTCCACGGCCTCTCCCGGCACTCGGCCACTTCTGACAGTGACCGCGCGAGGATGCCGGGAGGACACCACATCATGTGTGCCATCCGTCGGGGGTAAACATGGCCGGAGGTCATCGTCGGGTGGGGTGATCGGGGGGACACGGTCGGGTGAGGGAGACGTCTGTAGACGACCAGACGTCTACATGCGCAGTACCTTTGAGCCGTGACGAGCGCCGTGTCGGGACCGAAGTACCTCTCGGTCCGCGAGAACCTGCGCCGCCGGGTGTCCGCGTTGCCCGAGCACACGCTGCTGCCGCCCGAGCCGGTGCTGTGCGAGGAGTACGGGGTCAGCCGGATCACCCTGCGCCGTGCGGTCGACGGCCTGGTGGCCGACGGCCACCTCGTGCGCGAGCAGGGCCGGGGCACCTACGTGACCCGCCCGGCGATCCGCCACGAGTACCGCGAGAGCTTCGTGCACCGCATCGCCGGCTGGAGCTCGGTGATGACCGAGCAGGGCGCGCAGGTGGGCACCACGGTCCTCACCCAGCGGATCGTCCCGGTCCAGCCGCCGGTCGCCACCGAGCTGGGCCTGGAGCCCGCGACCGACGTCGTCGAGCTGGTGCGGCTGCGCAGCGTCGACGGCGCACCGAACCACGTGGCGCACAGCTTCCTGCCGGCTGCCACCTACCCGCGGGCGGCCGAGGCCGACCTGAGCCAGGGCTCGCTGTACGAGTTCCTCCGGCGGGAGTACTCGGCCGACCTCGCCCACGCGCGGATCGTCGTCGACGTGGGCACCGCCGCTCCGGACGAGGCCGACCTGCTGCAGGTGGTCGCCGGCTCGCCGCTGCTGGTGGTCCGGACGACGGTCCGCGACAGCGCCGGCCACCCCCTCGTGCACAGCTTCTCCCGGCTGCGCCCCGACGTGAGCCAGGTCGAGTTCGAGGTCTCGGTCAGCGGCCGCTGAAGAAGGGACCACCCTTCCCCCCACGCCTCGTCGGAGGACCCCGTCCCGGCCCCCGTCCCGAGGCTCACCCCGAGCCTGCGAGGGATGAGGAGGACGGGGTCCTTCCCGGGGCCGGCGGGCCCCTGGAGGGTGGCCGTTGCGGACTACCGTCGGCGGGGCCGCTCCCCGTCGTCCCCGGAGGTCCGATGCCCCAGCCGGTCACCGTCACCGGTAGCCGTGAGGTGCCCCACGAGCGGCGCCGGGTGTGGGAGGCGCTCGCCGTCCTCGAGCCGTACTGCGCCGTCTGCGACGTCTCCTACCTCGTCGACGGCCGCAGCCGGCCGGGCCTCGGCACCCGGTTCGTCTGCGTCCCCGGCCGCCTGGACGACGGCGTGCAGCCGCCGGCGGGCGCGCCGCGGGGCGAGATCGTCGAGTGGGTGCCGCAGGAGCGGGTCACCACCCGCCTGGAGCTGACCCCCGAGACCTGGACGACGCGCATCGAGCTCGCCGACGCCGGGCCCGGGGCCACCCGCGTCACCATCACCGTCAGCCACGAGCCGCACTCCGACGGGCGGCTCACCCACCGCCTCACGCAGCGGCTCATGCGGGGCGGGGTGCGGGAGATGGTGCAGCGCACGGTGGAGGGCGAGCTGGACCGGTTGCCCGCTCACGTGGCGCAGCTACCAGCCGTGTGACCTGCGACCCTGCCGCCGGTACGTGTGCCCGTGTGATCTTGTGGGTACGGATCCGGCTGTTGGGGTGCGCCACCTCTGGGCGCGCCCCCCGGCTGCAAGGGAGAACGCCATGGTGATGGACATCCTCGGGCTCATCGTCGTCGGCCTGATCATCGGGGCGCTCGCCCGGCTCATCAGGCCGGGCAAGCAGTCCATGAGCATCGTCGCGACCATGCTGCTCGGCGTCGTCGGCGCGCTGATCGGTGGCTTCATCGCCAGCCTGCTCGGCACCGGGGGCATCTTCGAGCTGAACGTGCTCGGGTTCATCCTCGCGGTCGTCGCCGCGGTGATCCTCGTGGGCATCTACGCCGGGACGACGGGCGGCCGCAACCGCGCCGTCCGCTGACGCCGGTCCCCGGGGGGCTCAGCACCCGACGAGTCCCCCGGGGACAGCCGGTCGTGGGCGGCGCGGGCCCGGTCCGCGACGACGCCCCACGAGCACGAAGGAGGAGACCGTGCAGATCCTCGGACTCATCGTCGTCGGCCTGGTCATCGGGGCCCTGGCCCGGCTGCTCAAGCCCGGCCGGCAGCGGATGAGCATCCTCGCGACGATGCTGCTCGGCGTCGTCGGCGCCGTCATCGGCGGTCTCATCGCCGACTGGCTGGACGTCGGCTCGATCACCGAGCTGAACTTCTGGGGCTTCCTCTTCGCCCTGCTCGCCGCGATCCTGCTCATCGGCGTGGCCGAGGGCGTGTCCGGCGGGCGCCACCGCGCCGTCCGCTGACCCCGGTCCCCGGGGGTTCTCGGGTTGGTGGGGGTGGCTCAACGGGCGAGACCGGCGATCTCGCACGCGTCGAGGCCGGTGACCGTGCGAGAGCGCCGATCTCGCCGCTACGACGGCACGAACCGTCAACCAACCAGCACACCGCTGTCAGAGCTCGACGGAGTCCCCCGGGGTCAGCCGGCTGAACGGGGTCGGCGTCCCCGGCCCCCGTTCGCCCAGCAGGCCGCCGACGATGCCCAGGCCGGCGTCGTTGAGCAGCCCGTCGTGGATGGCGTACGCCTGGTCCGCGTCCACGGCCCGGACGTAGTCGATCAGCTCGGCAGTCTTCGACCACGGCGCGTGCACCGGCAGCAGCAGCGTCGTCACCGGCTCGCTCGGGACCGTCAACGCGTCCCCCGGGTGGAAGACCACGCCGCCGACCAGGAACCCGACGTTGCCCACCCGCGGGATCTCCGGGTGGATGACCGCGTGCAGCTCCCCGTGCACGGTGACGTCGACACCGGCGATCGTGAGCGCGTCGCCGTCCCCCACCACGTGCACCCGGCCGGCCGCGCCGTCGAGCTGTGCGGCCACCGACCCGTTCGTCCACACCCGCAGGGCGGGATCGGCGTCCATGGCCGCGCGGAGCACCTCGGGCGCGAAGTGGTCGGCGTGCTCGTGGGTCACCAGGACCGCGCTCGCCCCCTGCAGCACCGAGGGGTCGGTGAACACCCCGGGGTCGATGACGAGCCGCCGGTCGTCCTCGCTGAGGACGACGCAGGCATGGCCGTGCTTGGTCAGCTCCATGTCCGGCATCCTGCCCCCGGGCCCGCTCGACCCGCTCGGGGTGTACCGGCTCACCCCTCCGGGTGAGGTCCCCGCGGACGGCCGTAACCGGGCACCGGCGTCCTGCCGACACCAGGGGCATGAGCGCCTCCACCCTCGCCGCCACCGTCGTCGCCGCCCGCAGCCGCGCCCACGGCCCGACGACCGCCCTCTGGCACGCCGTCGAACTGCACCGCCCGACCGCCGAGGTCGACGGCGCCTGTGAGCTGACCCTCTGCGGCTCGCTGGCCCGCATCGACGTCGAGCAGGCCTGGCCGACGCCGGCCCGCGACGTCTGCCCCGCCTGCGTCGTCCTGTCCCGCTGACCTCCTCCGGCGATCCCCGCGGGGATCGCCGTGAGGGCTAGGCGGGTTCGGTCTCCTCGGCGAGTTCGGCGCGCAGCCGGGCGAGCAGGTCCGACCGGGTGCCCGCGCCCAGCCGCTGGCGCATCCGGGAGACGTGGTGCTCCACCGTCTTCGCCGAGATGTAGAGCCGCCCGCCGATCTCGCGGTAGGTCTGCCCGGCCACGACCAGCCGGGCCACCTCCCGCTCCCGGTCGCTGAGCGCCCCGGTGACCGCCGGCGGCGTGCCCTCACCCGCCTGCCGCGGGAGCGGCACCGCCGGGGCGGTCTCGCACCCCGCGCTGTCGGCCAGTGACCGGGCGCAGCCCAGCAGCACCGAGCGGGCCCGCGCGTCGGTCGCCCGCGCGGCCGCCTGCCCGGCCAGCCGCGATCCGTCCCAGCCCAGCCCCACCGCGGTGAGCTGCTCCGCCGCGGACACCACCTCGTCGGGGTCGACGTCGCCCGACAGCACCTGCAGCCAGGTCCGCCCGGCCCGGGCCAGCGTCGCCGCGTAGGGGCTGGTCCGCGCCGCCGCCACCAGCGCCGCCGCGTGCGGCCGCAGCCCCTCGGGGTCGTCGGCCAGGATCGCCGCCTGCGCGCCGCTCCAGTGCAGCGAGGCCGCCCACAGCTGCGGGTCGCCCAGCCGCGCCAGCAGCGCCTGCGCCTCGGCCAGGTGCGGGCGCAGCCGCTCACCGTCCCGCAACCGCGCCGCGGCCACCACCAGCTCGCCCAAGGGCAGCAGGGTGAACAGGTCCACCGGGTGGCGGACCACCGCCTCCCGCGCCCGCACCCACGCCTGGACCAGCGCCGGCAGGTCGCTGCTGCGCCGCGCCAGCCCGACCTCCAGGGCCTGCAGGACGACGTCGTCGCGCGGCTCGAACGGCCGGCCGCCCTCCTGCGCCCGCCGGACCTGCTCCCGCGCCAGCGACAGCCGGCCGGCCAGCATCGCGATCCAGGCCAGCAGCAGCCGGTGCCGGCGCCGGCACGGCGGACCGCCGAGGTCGGCGTCGACCGCGCGCTGCAGCACCGACTCGGCCACCCCCAGCTCGCCGCTGTGCAGCGCGACGAGCGCCGCGAGCGCGGCGGGGGAGTCGACCAGCAGCGCGGTGCGGCCCACCGGTTCCAGCAGCGCGGCCGCGCGGGTCAGCGTCGACAGGGCGGCGGCGATGTCCGCGGCGGCGTCCTCCCCGGTGCGCAGCGACTGCAGCACGCCCTGCGCGGTCAGCTCCTCGCTCACCGACAGCACCGTGGGCAGCCCCGGGACGGCGCGTGCCTCGTCCAGCGCGGTGGTCGCCGCCTCCGGCGCGCCGGTCGCCAGCAGCGCCAGGGCCGCGGACCCCGACCGCTCGGCGCCGGCCAGGCGGCACAGCCCCGCGGCTCGCGACAGCAGGCCACGCTGGGCGAGGACGGCCGCGGCCACCCCGGCCGCGCGGCCCCGGTCGGGGGCGGTCTCGTCGGCCAGCGCGGTGTCGGCCCACTGCAGCGCGCCGTCGAGGTCCCCGGCGAGCGCCGCGGCCTGTGCGCGCCGCCCGGCCAGCGACGCCACCGGCGCCCCGCTGCGCGCGGCCTCCCCGAGCAGCTGGGCGGCCAGCGCCGGGTCGTCGCTCAACGCCGCCTCGCCGTGCCGCTCCAGCAGGCGCGCGGCGTGCCGGTCGCGCACTCGTTCCGCGGCCAGCCGCCGGGCCAGCTCGACGGGCTCGTCGCCGCGCTCCACGAGCAGCGCCAGCAGCTGGCGGCGCGCCCGGCGGGTGACGTCGGGCGGGGTGGCGGCGAGCAGCGCCCGGGCCGCGAGCGGCACCACCTCGCCGGTGTCGAGCAGCAGCCCGGTCGCCCGGCCGGCCTCGAGCAGGTCGACCGCCCGGTCCGGCGGCACCCCGAGCACCTCGCCCAGCACGTCCTCGTCCAGGGGCGCCCCGGCCGCGAGGGCGTGCAGCAGCGCCCGGGTCGGCTCGTCCACGGCGGCGAGGTCGGCCCGCACCCGGTCGGTCACCTCCTCCGGCACGGGAAGCCGGCCGGCCTGGGCGGGGACGCCGCCGCGCCGGCCCAGCGCGCGCAGCAGCGGGACGGCGAGCGCGGGCACTCCCCCGCTCTGGGCCAGCACGGCGTCGGCGAGCGGCGGGGCCAGCGCCTCGCCCAGCAGTTCCCGGGCCCAGGTGCGCAGCTGGGTCCGGTCGGCGTGCCTGAGGACGACGGTGCGGCGGGCCGGGCCGAGTTCCGCCAGCAGCGCGCCGAGCGCCGGGGGCCGCGGCCAGGGGCGCAGCGCGAGCACGACGCGGGCGGTGGGCGAGCGCAGCAGCAGCGCGAGGCGGGTGACGTCGGTCTCGGCCAGCCGGTGGGCGTCGTCCACGAGGACCGCCACGGGCCCCGGCAGCGCGCAGGGGTCCTCGGGGACGGCGTCCAGCACGGCCAACCCTGCCCGCGCGTGCGCCGTCGCCAGCTCGCCCAGCAGCAGCGACTTCCCCGTCCCCCCGGGGCCCTGCACCGTCACGACGGCGGGCGCCCGGCCGGAGGGGGCGGTCAGCTCCCGGACCAGCTCCGGGCCCCACGGCGTCGCGGTGCTCACGCCGGCTCCGCCGGCGCGTCGGCGGTGTCGGCCGGGGGAGGTGCCGCCTCGGAGTCGGGCTGCTCTCCGGTCGGCTGCTCGGCCGCGGGCTGCTGGGGTTGCGGCTCCGCCGGCGGCTGCGAGGCCGGCGGCTCGGAGGCCGGGAGTTCCGAGGCGAGGGGCTCGGAGGCGGGGGGCTCGGAGGCCGGGGGTTGCGAGGCAGGCGGCTCGGAGGCCGGAGGCTGCGATGCCGGGGGCTCGGAGACCGGCGGCTGCGAGGCCGTCGACTGCCCGGGAACCGGTGGTGTGCCGGCCGACGTGGTCGGGCCCGACGAGGTCCCCGGGGCACCGGGCGTCTGGGCGGTGGGGGTGCCGGGGGTCGCGGTGGCGGAACCCCGGGGGGTGGTACCGGAGGCGGCGGTCGTGCTCCCCGGAGCGGCGCGCTCGGAGTCCGGCTCGGCGCTGCCCGACCCCGACGGCGGGCCGGTGCGCGCGGCGGTGGCCAGGGCGGCGGCGAGGCTGGTCCGGGCCGGGGAGCCGGGGGAGCCCGCGGACGTCCGCGGTGCGGCCGCCTCGGCGTCGTCCCCGCCCCGCGCGACGGCGGCGCCGCTGTCGCTGTCGCCCACCGCGGCCGACCCCCGGGCGACCACGCCCCCGTCGTCGGCCTCGGCCACCGCCTGCCCACCGGAGGGTGCCGGCGCGAGGACGGCGTCGAACAGGCCGGCAGCCGCGGGCCCGAGCAGCAGCAGCCCGAGCACCAGGCCGGTCAGCACCACGCCGCGGCCGACGCGCCGCGCCCGCCGCGGTGGGCGGGTCGCCGCCCGGGGCGCGGACGCCGGCCGGCTCCGGTCCCGCGGGCCGCGGGCCGGGGGGAGGGCGAGCTGCCGCTCCTCGGTGGCCGCCGTGGCGACCTCGGGCGGGACGGGAGGCATCTCGACGGCGGCCGTTCCCGCGACGGTCGGGTCCGGGGCGAGCGCGTCGACCGCGAGCGCCTCCGCCGCCAGTGCGGCCGCACCCAGCGCGGGGGTCAGCGCGGGATCGTCCCCGACGACCAGCGGCCGGCCCAGCTCACCGGAGAGCACCTCGGCGACCAGCGGCACCCGGACCCCGCCGCCGGTCAGCACGACGGCGTCCAGGTCCTCCGGGGCCAGCCCGGCGGCGGCCGCCGCGGCGGCCAGCACCGCGACCGACCGCCGCACCGGCTCGTCCAGGACCTCGTCGAGCTCCTCGCGGGTGAGCCGGACCGGTCCGTCCCCGACCCCGTCGACGTCCACGCGCACGGCGGTCGCCGTCGACAGCGCCTCCTTGGCGGTCGCGCAGGCCGCCCGCAGCGCACCGGCGTCCCCGACCGGCGTCCCCAGGCAGCCGACGACGTGGGCGAGGACCACGTCGTCGATGTCCCGCCCGCCCCACGCCAGCGGCGCCGGGGGGACGGCGAGGTGCGCCAGCGGGTCGTCCGCGGTGGGGCCGACGACGGCGGTGTCGAGCGAGCCGGCGCCCAGGTCGTAGACGGCCGCCGTCGGCTCGGCCGGCAGGTCGCCGGCGGCGACGTGCGCGGAGACGGCCGCGACCGCGGACGAGACGAGCGAGAAGCGGGGGACCCCGGCGGCGGCGAGCGCGCGGGCCAGCGCGGCGCAGCGGTGCCCGGCCCAGGACGGCGGCACGGTCACCACCGTCCAGGAATCCGGCCGGCCCTCCCGCGCCGCGGCCAGCTCGCGGACCCGCTGGACGACGTCTGCGACCAGATCAGCGGCCGCCACCCCGCGACCCCCGGCGTAGACCGGCACCGGGTCGCCGACCCGCGCCACCAGGTGCGGGCTGCGCGCCGTGCCGTCGGCCGGGACCAGCGCCGTCCGCTCGTCGTCGCCGACCACCGCCGTGACCCGGCCCTCGCCGAGGGGCAGCGGCACCGCGCCGCCGTCCACGCCGCAGACCGCCGCGGAGACGGCGCCGTCCCCGACGTCGACCCCCAGCCCGTACTCGTCGTTGCGCACCGATCGCCCCCCGCTCGCCTCCTGCCCGGCCCGCGCTGGCCGGTCGAGGTCGTCGCAACGTATGTCGCTCCCGCCCCGCCTGTCTCGGCCGTCGCGGGCCGCGGGCCGCACCTGACGGTGAGGAGGGGGCGACACCCCGGAGCCCCTAACGGAGAGTCAGCGCGCATCCCCCATGGGGGCCGGGCGGTGGGGGGCGCCTCCCCGATGCCGGGGGACGGCGTCCGGGCGTGGACTGCGCCGCAGCAGCCGGCCGACGGTGGACGGCTCGAGACCCAGGAGTGCGCCATGTCGACCATCGCGAGCACGCTGCTCGACTTCATCCTCGACCTGCTCCGCAACCCGGAGAAGGCCGAGGCCTACGCGGCGAACCCGGAGGGCGAGCTGGCCGCGGCCGGCCTGCACGACACCTCCCCCGAGGAGGTCGCCGACCTCATGCCCATGGTGACGGACATGTCCACGGTCACCGGCTGGGCCGACGGGGGCGGCTACGGCGGCGGGCGGGACGGCCACGACGGGGGTGGCCACGGCCACGACGGTGGTGGCCACGGCCGCGACGACGAGGACGGTTACGACCGCGGCGGCCACGGCCACGGCCACGGCCACGGCCACGGCCACGACCGCGACTGCGACGACGCCGAGAAGCCCGACCACAAGCCCGTGCCGGTGGAGGACGAGGACTGCGAGTACGAGGGCGGCCACACCGGCGGCGGCGGTGGCGGGGGCCACTCCGCGCCCGTGCCCGCCGGCGGCACGGAAACGGTGGTCATCACGCACCTGCAGGAGGTGCACTACACGCACAACGAGACCACCGTCGAGATCGACGCCTCGCACAGCATCTGGGTGAGCGGCGACGCGCAGGCGATCTTCGGTGACGTCGAGGGCGACGTCACCCAGATCGACAACGAGGGCGGCATCGTCGCCGGCGACGACGTCGAGGACTCCTCGGTCGACAACAGCGACAACTCGGTGCACGACTCCTACAACACCGACGTGGACGTCGACCTGGAGAACAGCCCGGTCAACATCGGTGGCGACCAGGCGGTCGACAGCTTCAACCAGGACAACGACGGCCTGGACGTCGACCACGCCGAGGACTCGTTCAACGGCAACGGCAGCGACAACGAGGACAACGACGTGACCGCCACCACCGGGGGGCAGGTCGGCGACAACACCGACAACAGCGTCAACGGCTCGTTCAACGGCAACGACCTCTCGCAGGACAACGACGGGGTCGACGACTCGTTCAACGGCAACGACCTGTCGCAGGAGAACGTCGGCAACGACCACTCGGACAACTCGCAGACCGACAACAGCGTCAACGGCTCGTTCAACGGCAACGACCTGTCCGACGACGACGGGGTCGACGACTCGTTCAACGGCTCGCTGAACGGCAACGACCACTCCGACGACGACACCACCACGATCGACGCCTCGGACGACGACATCGCCAGCGACAACCAGGTCGCGATCGCCGGCGACGACGCCAACGCCGGGCAGCAGGAGGAGTCGCAGAACGAGGACAACTCCGTCGACGCCGTCTTCGTCGAGGAGGAGACCATCGTGATCGACGCCGAGGAGTCGATCGTCGAGGCCGGCGCCTGACCTGCAGGTGACCCGGGTCCCGGTCGCTCCGCGGGGGCGACCGGGACCCGCTGCTGCCTGTCCCCGACCCGCTTCCCGGTGATAGACCGGGACACGAGGAGGTGTGCCCGTGGTCACGACGTCGCAGGTGCTGGACCGGGCGGTGACGCTCGCGCAAGCGTGCGAGCGGCCCGACCTGCAGCGCCGGCTGCTGCAGGCCCGCGCCCGCAGCGCCGACCCCCGGGTGCGCGTCCTCGTCGTCGGCGAGCCCAAGCAGGGCAAGAGCTCGCTGGTCAACGGGCTGGTCGGCGCGCCGGTCTGCCCGGTGGCCGACGACGTGGCGACCGTCGTCCCCACGGTGGTGCGGGCGGGGGAGGCCCCGCGCGCCAGCCTCGTGCTGGCCACCGGACCCCAGCCGGCGGACGACGGGCCGACCGAGCGCGTGCCGGTGCCCATCGACCAGGTCGCGGCGCGGGTCACCGGCGCGGACACCGAGCGGCTCGTCCAGGCCGAGGTGGAGCTGCCGCGCCGGCTCCTGGACGGCCTCGAGCTGGTGGACACCGCCGGCGTCGGCGGCGTCGGCTCGCACCGGGCGCTGCGCACCGTCGACCTGCTGCCCACCGCGGGCGCCGTCCTGCTGGTGTCCGACGCCAGCCAGGAGTTCACCGCCCCGGAGATGGCCTTCCTCGAGCAGGCCGTCGCGCTGTGCCCGACGGTCGTGTGCGTCCTGACCAAGACCGACGCCTGCCCGCACTGGCGGGAGGTGGCCGACCTCGACCGGGGCCACCTCGCCCGCCGCGGGATCGAGGCCCCGCTGTTCGCCGTCTCCGCCACCCTGGCCCAGCTGGCGGTGCAGCACCGCGACCGGGAGCTGCACGAGGAGTCCGGGATCGGCGAGCTCGTCACCCACCTGCGGCGCGAGGTGGCCGACCGCGCGGAGGTCCTCGCCCGCCGGGCGCTGGTGCACGACCTCACCTCCGTCACCGAGCACCTGTCCCTGGCGGTGCGCTCCGAGCTGGCCGGCCTGGAGGACCCGGCCGCCCGCGACGAGCTCGTGCGCGGGCTCGAGGACGCCCGTGCCGCCGCCGACGAGCTGCGGCGCCGCTCCTCGCGCTGGCAGCAGGTGCTGGCCGACGGCGTCAGCGACCTCGTGGCCGACATCGACTTCGACCTGCGCGACCGCTCGCGGGCGGTCCTCCGCGAGGCCGAGGAGGCCATCGACGCGCAGGACCCCGGCCCGATGTGGCCGGAGCTGGTCGAGTGGCTGGACCGGCGGATCGCCGCCGCGGTCGCCGACAGCTACGTCTGGGCCGAGCAGCGCTCGGAGTGGCTGGCGGCACGGGTCATCGAGCAGTTCGCCCGGGACGGCGGCGGATCGGTCCCCGCGCTGTCGGTCGGCGCCGCCGGGGACGCGCTGGCGGGCCTGGTCGACCTGCCGGAGCTGGACGACGGCGCGATGACGCTGCGGGAGCGGACCCTGATCGGGCTGCGCGGCTCCTACACCGGCGTCCTCATGACCGGCCTGGTGACCAGCCTGGCCGGGATGGCGATCATCAACCCGGTCTCGCTGGCCGCCGGCGTCCTGCTCGGCCGCAAGGCCTACAACGACGACCAGAAGCAGCGCCTGCAGCGGCGGCGGGCGGAGGCGAAGAACGCGGTGCGCCGGCACCTGGACGAGGTGGTGTTCCAGGTCGGCAAGCACCTCAAGGACCGGCTGCGCACCGTCTCCCGCACGCTGCGCGACCTGATCACCGACACCGCCGAGGAGATGTCCCGGTCACTGGCCGACGCGGTCGCCGCCGCCCAGCGCTCGACCCGGGAGGCCACCGCCGAGCGCGACGCCCGGATCCGCTCCCTGCGGCAGCGGCGCGACCAGCTCGACCGGCTGGCCGCCGACGTCCGCTCCCTGAACCGGGCCGCGGTGCCCGCCGCGTGACGACGCCCCTGGACGACGTCCGCGCGCTGCTCGACGACGCGCTGGCGCACTACGCCGGCGTCCCCGAGGCCGCGGCCCGGCTCGCGGCCCAGCGCCGGCGGCTGGACGAGCCGCTGCGCCTCGCCCTGGTCGGCCGGGTGAAGTCGGGCAAGTCGACGCTGGTCAACGCCCTGGTGGGCGCGCGCGTCGCGCCCACCGACGCCGGCGAGTGCACCCGGGTGGTCACCCTCTACCGGCACGGCGCCACGCCGCGCGTGGAGCTGCATGGCACCGACGGGGCACGGCGGACGCTGCCGGTGCGCCGCGCGGACGGCGGGCTGCGCCTGGAGCTCGGTGGCACGCCGCCGGAGGAGGTCGCGCAGCTGGTCGTGGACTGGCCGGCCGACGACCTGCGGCCGGCGACCGTGGTCGACACCCCGGGCATCGCGTCGCTGTCCACCGGCACCAGCGCGCGCACCCACGGCTTCCTCGGCACCGACGAGGGACCGGCCGGCGCCGACGCCGTCGTCTTCCTCACCCGCCAGCCGCAGCCCGAGGACGTCGCCGTGCTGGCCGCCTTCCAGGCCGGCACCGGCGGGGAGGGCGCGCTGACGACGACGATCACCGTCCTCTCCCGCGCCGACGAGGTCGGGGCCGGGCGGCTCGACGCGCTGCACGCCGCCGACGCCGTGGCCCGCCGGATGTCGGCCGATCCGCAGGTCGCGGCGGTGAGCTCCGCGGTGGTCCCCGTCGCCGGGCTGCTGGCGCTGGCCGGCCGGACGCTCCGGCACGGCGACTTCGTGGCGCTGCGCGCGCTGGCCGACGCCGACCAGCGGCAGGTGTCCCGGATGCTGCTCACCGCCGACCGCTTCACCCGGCCCGAGGCGCCGGTGCCGCTCTCGGCGGACGTGCGGGCCGCGCTCCTCGAGCGCCTGGGCCTGTTCGGCATCCGGCTGTCGATCGCGCTGGTGCGGGCCGGCGTCCCGGAAGCCACCACGCTGGCCGAGGAGCTGCTGGCACGGAGCGGGCTGACCGAGCTGCGGCGGCTGCTGCAGGTGCACTTCACCGAGCGGGGCGCGCAGCTGCGCGCCGGGACGGCGCTGCGGCTGCTGGAGGCGGTGCTGCGCGAGCACCCCGTCCCGGGGGACGGCGACCTGCGCGCCGCGCTGGAGCGGCTGCGCCTGGCCACCCCCGACCTCGCCGAGCTGGACCTGCTGGCCCGGTCCCGCGCGGCGGGCAGCCCGCTCCCGGACGAGCTGCGGGCCGAGGGGGAGCGGCTGCTCGGCGCCGGGGGCACCGGTCCTGCCGCGCGTCTCGGGCTGCCGGCCGGCACACCGGACGACGTCCTGCGGAAGGCGGCGCTGGACGCGCTCGCCCGCTGGCGGGAGGCCGCCGCTGACCCGCTCGCCGGCCGGGCCGCCGCGGACGCCGCCGAGGTCGTCGTCCGGGCGTGCGAGGCGCTGCTCGCCCGGCTGGACCGGTCAGCGGGTGGAGAAGGAGGCGCGGGCCGAGCGGGTCAGCAGCGGCAGGAGGGCGACGAGGAACAGCCCGGCGGCGGCCAGTAGCGCCCACCGGTCCAGGTCGGCGCCCCCGGCGACCACGGTCTGCGCCACGTCGAGGGCCAGCACGGTGGGCAGCGCGGTGAGCAGCAGTGCCCAGCGGGCCCACCCGCGGCCGCGCAGCAGCAGCGCCGTCCACACCAGCGAGACGGCGACCAGTGCGGCGACCCCGCCGAGGACCAGCGCGATGGTGGCCCGCACGCCGTCGGCGACCAGGTCGGCGGGGACGGCGGGGTCCTCGGCGGTCGCCAGCGCGGCCAGCCGGTCGCGCAGCCCGCCGAGGTCGAGCAGGGCCGCGGGGATCCCGGTGGCCGCCGCCAGGCAGCCGGCCCACCACAGCGCCGCGGTCGCGCGCACGGTCGCGGGCCGGGGCGGCCGGGTGCGCGGGAGCGGCGGGGCGAGGTCGCTGGTCACCGCCGGCCGCGCCGGGGGCGCCTCGGCGGCGGTGTTGCCGGTGAGCACGACCCGCCGGGGGAGCGCGCGGTGCGACGCCGCCGGGTCGGACCTGGTGGGTCCCGTCACGTGCCGCTCCCCCCGTCGGGCTGCCGGAACCGCCGCAGCCTGGCACCGCACGAGGTGCGGGGCAAGGGACGCTCGGTCAACGACCGGTGAAGTGCGGGGCGCGCTTCTCCAGGAAGGCCTCGACGGCCTCGCGGTGGTCGGCGGTGCTGCCGAGGTCGGTCTGCAGCCGTGCCTCGAGTGCCAGGGTGTCCTCGAGGGAGTCGGTGGCCGCCGTGGCCAGCACCGTCTTGATCGCCCGGTAGGCGGCGGTGGGGCCGGCGGCGAGCCGCGCGGCCAGCGCCTGTGCCTCCGCCAGCACCTGCTCGGCGGGCACCACGTGGTGCACCAGACCCCACCCTGCAGCGGTCTCGGCGAGGAACGGCTCGGGGAGCAGCAGCAGCTCGGCCGCGCGGGAGCCGCCGACGCAGTGCACCAGGCGGGAGGCCAGGGCCGAGTCGCTGGACAGCCCGATTCCGGCGAAGGCGGTGGTGAACTTGGCACCCGCGGCGGCCACCCGCAGGTCGCCGGCGAGCGCGATGCCGAGTCCCGCGCCGGCCGCGGCGCCGTTGACGGCCACGACCACCGGCACCCGCAGCCCGGCCAGCGCCAGCACCAGCGGGTTGTACTCGTCCTCGACCACCGACAGCGACGTCGCGGCGTCCCCGCGCAGCGCCTCCACGTGCTGGCCGAGGTCCTGGCCGACGCAGAAGGCCCGGCCGGTGCCGGTGAGCACCACGGCCCGCACCGACCCGTCGGCGGCCACCTCGCGGACGACGTCGAGCAGCTCGCGGCGCGACTGGTGGGTCAGCCCCGGCCGCAGCATCGTGATGGTGGCGACGCCGCCGGCGTCCTCGCGGGTCACGGTCTCGGGCATCGGCGCCCCTCCTCGGTCGTCCTCGGTGTGCCCCCACGCAGCGGGATCGGCGGTCCCGCGCGCTCCTGGGGCCGGAAGCGTAGGAGACCGGCGATCCCGCCCGGGGGGCGCGACCGTGGCCGGATCGTGACGGAACGGTCCGGGCACGGGGGCCCGCCGGCCTGGGAGGATGGACGGCGGACGGGACGCGGCGCGGCCGGGGCGCGCGGCGCCGTCCACCCGGTCGACACGCCCGGCGCCCACCACGCCATGTGTAGCCGTACGGGGTGCGGGACATCCAGGGACGAGGGGCACCGGCGCCCCCGGCGGCCGCAGTCGTACGGCCGGTCACAGGCGAGGAGTGAGCCACGGTGGTGGAGCCGGGTCGGCGCAACCTGGGTGAGCGGTACGAGCTCGCCGAGCTGATCGCCGCCGGCGGCATGGGGCAGGTCTGGCGCGGCACCGACGTCCTCCTCGGCCGCCCGGTCGCGGTCAAGGTGCTGCGCAGCGAGTACACCGGCGACCCCACCTTCCGCGCCCGCTTCCGCGCCGAGGCCCAGCACGCCGCCGGGCTGAGCCACCCCAACATCGCCGCCGTCTTCGACTACGGCGAGACCGAGGCCACCGACGGCAGCGGCGAGACGCTCGCCTACCTGGTGATGGAGCTGGTCGAGGGCGTGCCGCTGTCGGCGGTCCTGGAACGGGAGGGCCGGCTGCCGGCCGCCGTCACCCTGTCCCTGCTCGAGCAGACCGCCTCCGCGCTCGCCGAGGCCCACCGGGTGGGCCTGGTGCACCGCGACGTCAAGCCCGGCAACATCCTGGTCCGCGACGACGGCAGCGTGAAGATCACCGACTTCGGCATCGCCTGGTCGGCCGGCAGCGTGCCGCTCACCCGCACCGGCCAGGTCATCGGCACCCCGCAGTACCTCGCGCCCGAGGTCGCCGAGGGCCACCACGCCACCCCCGCCAGCGACGTCTACGCCCTGGGCCTGGTCGGCTACGAGTGCCTGACCGGCCACCCGGCCTTCGACGGGGACAACGCGGTGACGATCGCGCTGAAGCAGGTGCGCGACGACCCCGAACCGCTGCCCGACGACCTGCCCGGCGACGTGCGGACGCTGATCCGCCGCGCGCTGGCCAAGGACCCGGCGGCACGGATGGCCGACGGCGCCGCGTTCGTCGCCGCGGTCGAGGACGTCCGGGCCGGCCGCCCGGTCCCCGAGCCCGCGCCGACCCGCAGCGTCGCCGTCCTCCCCGTCCGGCCGCCGGTCGAGGGCCCGGCCGCCGGCCCGGCGACGCAGACGGTGCGCCCACCGGCGCCCCGCCGGCGCGGCCTGGCCGCCGTCCTCGTGCCGGTGGTGACGCTGCTGCTCGGTGCCGGCGCCGCCGCCGGTGTCTTCGTGGCCGTCTCCGGCGACGAGGACCCCGGGCCCACCGTGGTCGCCGCGCAGACCGAGGACGCCCGGATCGTGCTGGCCGCCGAGGACTACGTCGGGCGGCAGGTCGACGAGGCGGCGCTCGCGCTCTCGGCGCTCGGCCTGCTGGTGCAGCGGGTGGAGGAGGTCACCGCCGCCGCCGCCCCCGGCGTCGTCACCGCCGTCGACCCGGCCGGCGCGGAGCTGCGGCCCGGCGACGCCGTGCGGGTCCGGTACGCGGTCGCGCCGGAGCCCGCCCCGACGCGGCAGCGCGACCCCGCGCCGGCGACCCGCGTCTCCGAGGACACCGGCGACCGGCCGCAGCAGACCCCCGAGCCGGAGCCCGCGCCCGTCTCGACCGAGTCGGCCCCCACGCCGACCGCCACGCCGGAGGAGGAGCCGGCGGGCAGCGCTCCGGGGACCGGGACGTCGCCCCCGCCCGGGACCACCGAGCCGACGACCCCCCCGCCGGCGGAGTCCGACGCTGCGGAGCCCGACCCGACCACCGCCGAGCCGAGCACGTCGGAGCCGTCCGGTCCTCCGGAGGACACCGAGCCGTCGTCCTCCGGGCCGCCGTGGGAGGACGACCGGGACCGCGACGACCGCTGAGCGTCCACGGACGGGTGGACGTGCCGCTCCGGGGTTTCGGGTCGGCCGGGGGGTGGCACCCTGGGAGCTCGCTGCGGGACCGCCGCGGGCGCGGACGTGCAGGAGGAACGGGTGGCTGAGCCGGGGGTGCGCACGCTCGGCGACCGCTACGAGCTGCTCGCGCTCCTCGCCACCGGTGGCATGGGGCAGGTCTGGCGGGCCCACGACGCGCTGCTGGACCGGCCGGTGGCGGTCAAGGTGCTGCGCAGCGAGTACACCGGCGACCCGACGTTCCTCGCCCGCTTCCGCGCCGAGGCCCAGCACACCGCCCGGCTGGTGCACCCGAACATCGCGGCGCTGCACGACTACGGAGAGGTCGTCACCGCCCACGGGGAGACCCTCGCCTACCTGGTGATGGAGCTGGTCGAGGGTGAGCCGCTGTCGGCGCTGCTCGCCCGCTGCGGCCGGCTGGACCCGAACCGGACGCTGGACATCGTCCGCCAGACCGCCGCGGCGCTGGCCGTGGCGCACGCCGCCGGGGTGGTGCACCGCGACGTCAAGCCGGGCAACGTGCTGGTCGGCTGGGACGGCGTCGTCAAGATCACGGACTTCGGGATCGCCTTGTCGGCCTCGAGCGTGCCGCTCACCCGTACCGGGCAGGTCGTCGGCACCGCCCACTACCTCTCACCGGAGCAGGCCGACGGCGCCAAGGCGGGCCCGGCCAGCGACGTCTACGCGCTGGGCGCGATCACCTACGAGTGCCTGGCCGGCCGGCGCCCGATCGACGGCGAGAGCGCGGTGCAGATCGCGCTCGCGCAGATCCGCGACGAGCCCGACCCGCTGCCCGACGACGTCCCGGAGCCGGTGCGCACCCTCGTCGCCCGCGCCATGGTCAAGGACCCGGCGCTGCGCTTCCCGGACGGGGCCGCCGTCCGCGCGGCGATCGACGCCGTGCGCGCCGGCCGCCCGCTGGCGCCGCTGCCGGCGACGACCGCGGCCCTGCCGGCCGTCCCCGCGGGTCCCCGACGGCGGCTGCTGGTCCCGGCGGCCGCGCTGCTGCTGGGCGTGGGGCTCGGGGTCGGGACGCTGCAGGTGCTCGGCGGCGGGGACGCCGGGACGACGGCCGCCGTCGCCGACACCGTGGCCCCGACGTCCGCGCCGGTGGAGCCGGTCGCGGCGCCGGTGGTCGCGGCCGCCGACCACGTCGGACGCCCGGCCGACGCTGTGGAGGCCGAACTCGCGGCACTCGGCCTGCGGGTGCAGCGCACGACGGTGGCGCGCTCCGGCGTCCCCCCGGGCTCGGTGGTGGAGATCGGGCCGGTCGGGGCGCTGGCCCCCGGTGACCTGGTGACGCTCACCGTCGCGACGGCCCCGCCGGTTCCGGTGCCCGCCCCCGGATCGGTCGTCACGGCACCCGTCGTCCCGGAACCGGTCGTCCCCGAGGTCGTCCCCGTGCCGGTCGCGCCCGCTCCGGCGCCCGCCCCCGCGCCGGCTCCGGTGCCCGTCCGGGACGGCGCCGCCGAGGTCGCCGAGGTCGACGAGGAGGAGGCGCCGGGGAACGGCAGGCAGAACGGCAAGGACAAGGAGAAGCCGGACTCGTCCGGCAAGGGGAACGGCCGCGGCTGACCCGTCGCTCAGCCCCGGTGGCGGCTGGGGGCGATCCAGAGCGCGGCGCCGAGGGCGGCCAGCGCGGCGGTGAGGACGAAGCCGCGGTCGCTGTCGACGCGCGGCAGCACGACCAGCACCCAGAACACGGCCACGCCGGTGAGTCCGGCGGCGGCCACCTTCCACGCCGCATCGGGACGCCGCCGGGCCGCGGGGAGGACCCGGCCGGTGAACGGCAGCGCGCCGAGGAGGGTGGCGAGGGTCGCGAAGACCGACCACAGGGTCACCGTCGACCACAGCGACGCCTCGCCGAAGCCCAGCGCGAGGCCCAGTTGGAGCAGCACGAGGGAGAGCGCGGCCAGGCCGGCGCCCAGGCGGACGGCCCGCTGCTGCGGCGAGCGCGGGGCCCGCGTCGCGCCGGGGGTGCGTGACGGGCGGGGGGTGCGCGGCACCCGGCCCCGGCGGGGGCTGTCCCCGCTGGTGAGGGGGAGGCCGACCGGGTGGCCGACGGTGTCTGCCGGGGGCGGGGGAACGGTCCCGGGCGGGCCGGGCAGCGAGGCGACCGGGCCGGTGGGCTGCACGCCGCCGGGCAGCGGGTCGGCGTCCACCCGCGGCATCTGGTGGGTGCCGGGGGCGGTGGCCGCGGTCGCGCCCACGCCGATCTCCTGGGTGCCGGTCTCGGCCGGGTCCCGCGGGGCCGGTGGCTCGGGGGTGGTGATCGGGTGCGTCACGGTTCCTCCTGGCTCGGGCGCGGGCGCGCCGGACCGGTTCGTCCCCGCACGCTAGTGGCGCGGCGCCCCGCTGCCCGGCAGGAAACGCGGACCGGCCGAGGTCTCACTAGGGTCGGCCCGGTGGCAGTGCGCGCAGGGATCGTCGTCACCGGGACCGAGGTGCTCACCGGCCGCGTGAGCGACCGCAACGGCCCTTGGCTGGCCGAGGAGCTGCGCCGGCTGGGGGTGGACGTCGGCGCGGTGCTCGTCGTCGGCGACCGGCCCGAGGACCTGCGCAACGCGCTGCGCTTCCTGCGCAGCGAGGACGTCGTCCTCACCACCGGTGGGCTCGGCCCGACCGCCGACGACCTGACCGCGGAGGTCGTCGGCGACGTGCAGGGCCGGCCCTCGTCGGTCGACCCGGTGCTGGAGCGGCAGATCGCCGGCATCGTCGAGCGGCTCGTGGCCCACCGCGGGTGGCACGCCGACCCGGAGGCGCTGGCGGCCGGCGTCCGGAAGCAGGCGCTCGTGCCCGAGGGGGCGACCGTGCTGCCGCCGGTGGGGACCGCGCCGGGCCTCGTCGTCCCCCCGGCCGACGGGCGGGACGGGCCGGTGGTCGTCGTCCTCCCCGGGCCGCCGTCGGAGCTGCAGGGCATGTGGCCGGCCGCGCTGGCGGCCGAGCCGGTGCAGCGGGCGCTGACCGGCCGCACCGAGCTGCGCCAGGAGACCCTGCGGCTGTGGCGGACGCTCGAGTCGCAGCTGGCGGTGACGCTGCGGCAGTCGGAGTGGCCCGGCCTGGAGATCACCACGTGCCTGCGGGACGGCGAGCTGGAGGTCGTCACCCGCTACCGCCCGGACGCGCAGCCGGAGTACGACCGGCTGGTCGAGGCGGTGACGGCGGCGCACGGTCCGCAGCTGTTCTCGACCGGGCCCAGCGTGGACGACCTGGTGGCGTCGGCGTTCGCCTCGTGGGGGCTGACCGTGGCGACGGCGGAGTCCTGCACCAGCGGGCTGCTGGTGGCGCGGCTGACCGAGCGGGCCGGGTCGTCGGCGTGGGTACTGGGCGGGGTGGCGTCGTACGCGAACTCGGCGAAGGAGGCGCTGGTCGGCGTCCCCCCGGAGCTGCTGGCGTCGTACGGCGCGGTGAGCCCGCAGGTGGCCGCGGCGCTGGCCGAGGGGGCGCGGGACCGCTTCGGCGCGGACGTGGGGGTCGGCATCACCGGCATCGCCGGTCCCGGCGGCGGTTCCCCGGAGAAGCCGGTCGGAACCGTGCACCTGTGCGCGGTGGGCCCCGACGGACGGCAGCCGCGGTCTGTGGTGCTGCCCGGCTCGCGCTCGGCGGTGCGGCACCGGTCGGTCTCCCTGGCGATGCACATGCTGCGGCAGCTGCTGCTCGGCGGGCCGCCCGCCTGATGGAGCTGCTCGCCGTCCCGCCCCGGACGCTGGGGGAGTACGACAGCTCCGGCGTGAGCTGCTGCGCGCGGCGCTCGTGGAGGAGTCGCAGGACGGGTTCGCCGTGGACGTCGTCCGGCTGGCGGCGGGCGGGTCGATCGGGCGGCACCCGACGCGGCTGTGGCAACTGCTCCTCGTCGTCTCCGGCCGGGGCTGGGTGTCGGGCGCGTCCGGAGACCGGCGCCCGCTGCGGGCCGGGGAGGCGGCGCTGTGGGAGCCGGGGGAGGACCACGCGTCCGGAACCGACGAGGGGCTGACCGCCGTCGTGGTGCAGTGCCGCGCCCGGCCGCTGGCCGACGAGGAGTTGCCATGACGTCCCTGACGCTGCACGCGACGGGCCCCCTCGGGCCGGACGCGGTCTGGGAGCGCTACGCCGTCCCCGCGCGCTGGTCGGACTGGGCGCCGCAGATCACCGGGGTCGACCTGCCCGTGGCGCGGTTGGTGGCGGGCGTGCGCGGGCGGGTGCGCGTGCCGCTGGGGGCGAGCCTGCCGTTCGTCGTCGAGTCGGTGGACGAGGCTGCGCGGCGCTGGTCGTGGACGGTCTCGCGCGGGCCGGTGCGGCTGCACCTCCTGCACTGGGTCTCCGAGGGGCCGGACGGCGGCGCCACCACGGGCCTGCGGGTGACCGGCCCGGCGCCGCTGGTGGCCGGGTACGCGCCGCTCGCCCAGCTCGCGATCGGCCGGCTGGTCCGCCCGCTGCGCTGACGTCCTCCCCCGATCGGGGGACGAGCCGGCGGATCCGCCCGTCGGCGCGACCCCGACGCGCCGTCGTGAGCTCCTGGACGGTCGGGACGCCCGGCTGGCGCGGATCCTCGGGAGCGGGGATGCCGACGAGCTCTACGAGCTGGGCTACGACCTCGCCGAGGCCGGCCGTCTTCCCGATGCCCGGCGCTGCTTCCAGGAGGCGGCCGCGGGGGGCTCGGTGGTGGCGTCGGTCGGGCTGGGCAACGCCCTCCGGGGGCTCGGTCCCCTGGACGAGGCGCTCGAGGCCTTCACGACCGCGGTCGAGGGCGGGGAGCAGGACGCCCGGCTCGATCGGGACCTGGTGCTCCTGGACCTCGAACGCTGGGCAGAGGCCCTGCCGGTGCTGGAGGCGGCCCTGGCCAACGGGGACCGCGGTGCGCAGGCCCCGATCGGCACCGCCCTCGGGGAGCTCGGGGACCTGGCCGGTGCGCTGCACGCGTTCCGTGCCGCGGACGCCGGCGGGGACCTCCAGGGGGACCCTGCAACCCGCCTTCCTGCGCGGCGAGCTGGGGGACCGGGAGGAGGCCGGACGCGTTGCCGTCCGCGCCGCCGAAGCCGGATACGTGCGGGCCGTCGGGGTCGGCGTAGAGCTCGGCCAGGGCCACGGTGTGCCGGCTGGAGAGCGGCGGCATGAGGAGTTGCTCGGTCTCCGGGTGCACGCGCGGACGGTGACCGGGGCATGATCGGCACCCGGTCAAGACGCGGGCCGCATCTGTGGACGAGCTGCACTTCCGGGTCCAGCGGCAACCCGACGGCCGCTGGCGCACCTGGCGGCCCGACGGCCCCGAGATCCTCACCGGCCCCCAACGGACCGGACCACCACTCGTGTCCGCCGCCTGATCCCGACCGACGATCCCCGCCGCCGCGCGTTCCACGTGGAACGCGCGGCTGCCGTGCGTGCGGAACGGGGTCACGTGCAGTGGTGACAGTGACGGCCGTAGGGCCGAAGAGCGGCGGACCGCGTCGCTGGCGGTGCCTACAGTCCCTATCCGTGCGGGGGCTGGTCGAGGCAGTGCTGCCCGCCCGGATGGGGAGCTCGTTCCGCTGGCTGGTCGGGTCCTCGTGGGTGGGCAACCTCGGCGACGGCATCGCCCTCGCTGCCGGCCCGCTGCTGGTCGCCAGCCAGACGCAGGACCCGCTGCTGGTCGCCCTCGGCGCCCTGCTGCAACGGCTGCCCTGGCTGCTGTTCGGCCTGCACGCCGGCGTCCTCGCCGACCGGGTCGACCGGCGGCGGCTGGTCATCGCCGTGGACCTCGCCCGTGCCGGCGTGCTGGTGGTCCTCGCGGCCGCGCTGTCCACCGGGGACGTCGGCATCGGCGTCGTCCTCACCGCGCTGTTCGTCCTCGGCGTCGCCGAGGTCTTCGCCGACGCCACCACCGGCACGCTGCTGCCGATGGTGGTGGCCCGCGCCGACCTGGGCATCGGCAACGCCCGGTTGATGGCCGGCGCGCTCACGATGAACGAGCTGGCCGGGCCGGCCGTGGGCGCCGTCCTCTTCGTCGCCGGCACGGCCTGGCCCTTCGTCGCCCAGGCGGTGCTGGTCGTGCTGAGCGCACTGCTCGTCTCGCGCATGCGCCTGCCGGCGCGGAGGCGACCGGCGGAGCGCTCGCACGTCCGGCAGGACATCGCCGAGGGCCTGCGCTGGACCTGGGGCAACGCCGCCGTCCGCACCCTGACCGTGACCATCGTCAGCTTCAACGTCACCTACGGCGCCGCCTGGTCGGTCCTCGTGCTCTACGCCGACCAGCGGCTCGACCTGGGGCCGGTCGGCTTCGGGCTGCTCAGCACGGCCCTGGCCGTCGGCGGCATCGTCGGGACGGCGTCCTACGACTGGCTCGAGCGGCACGCCAGCCTGGCCACGCTCATGCGCGTGGGCCTGGTGCTGGAGACCCTGACCCACCTCGCCCTGGCCGTCACCACCACCGCCTGGGTGGCCATGGTCGTCATGGTGGTCTTCGGGGCGCACGCCTTCGTGTGGAGCACGACGTCGCGGACGCTGCGGATGCGCGCCGTGCCGCTGGGACTGCAGGGCCGCGTCGGCAGCCTCTACGCGATGGGTGTCTTCGGCGGCATCCTCGCCGGGCAGCTGGTCGGCGGGCTCGTCGCCCGCGTGTGGGGCGTGACCGGACCGTTCTGGTTCGGCTTCGTCGGCTCGGCGGTCATCCTGGCCCTCATCTGGCGGCAGCTCGCCCACATCGCCCACGCCGGCGAGGAGGAGGAGAGGCCGGCCGAGCGGGTGTCGTGAGCGAGTGGGCCCGAAGGCTCCCGCGAGGAACGTCGAGGGAGCTCAGCGCGACCAGGGGACGGCACGTGGCCGCGGTGTCGTCCGGAGGACGACGATGTCATCGTCTGCTCATGGGCGTCCCCCACGAGGTCACCAACCAGGTCCCGCCGCTGATCGGGTACGACCCGATCGCCGGCGACACCGCCCTGGCCGAGGCCTGCGTCCGGCACGCCGACGTGGCCACCCTCGACTCGCTCGAGGCGCTGGGCGCCCTGGCCGGCAGCGAGCAGGCCCAGGAGTGGGGCCGGCTGGCGACCGAGAACCCGCCGCGCCTGCGGACGCACGACCGCTACGGCCACCGGATCGACGAGGTCGAGTTCCACCCCGCCTGGCACGACCTCATGCGCACCGCGTTCGAGCACGGCCTCGCCGGCGCGCCCTGGAGCGCTGTGTCCTCCGCCCACCCCACCACCCCGGTTGAGCCGCACGCCCACGTCCGCCGCGCCGTCGGCTACCTCGGCTGGACGCAGGTGGAGATGGGCCACGGCTGCCCGGTGACCATGACCTACGCCGCCGTCCCGGCGCTGCGCGCAGCCCCCGGGCTCGCGGCGCGGTACGAGCCCGGCCTCACCGCGACCGCCTACGAGTTCGGGCTCACCGACCCCGCCGGCAAGCGCGGCCTGGTCGCCGGCATGGGCATGACCGAGAAGCAGGGCGGCTCCGACGTCCGGGCCAACACCACGCGCGCCGTCCCGAACGCCGACGGCAGCTACGCGCTGACCGGGCACAAGTGGTTCACCAGCGCCCCGATGAGCGACCTGTTCCTCGTCCTCGCCCAGCTGCCCGAGGGCCTGTCCTGCTTCCTCGTGCCGCGCGTGCTGCCCGACGGCACCCGCAACGTGTTCCGCCTGCAGCGGCTCAAGGACAAGCTCGGCGACCGCGCCAACGCCTCCGGCGAGGTCGAGTTCGAGGGGACGACGGCCTGGCCGGTCGGCGAACCCGGCCGCGGCGTCCCGACGATCATCGAGATGGTCAACACGACGCGGCTGGACTGCGTGCTCGGCTCGGCCGCCACCATCCGGGCCGCCCTCACCCAGGCCGTCCACCACGCGACGCACCGGCGGGCCTTCGGCGCGCTGCTGGCCGACCAGCCGCTCATGCAGAACGTCCTCGCCGACCTGGCCGTGGAGAGCGAGGCCGCCACGGCGCTGGCGGTCCGGCTGGCCGCGGCCGTCGACGCGGGGGAGTCCGACCTCCTCCGCCTGGCCGGGGCCGCCGCCAAGTTCTGGATCTGCAAGCGCACCCCGACGGTGGTCGCCGAGGCGCTCGAGGTGCTCGGCGGCAACGGCTACGTCGAGGAGTCCGGCATGCCGCGGCTGTACCGCCAGGCGCCGCTGAACAGCATCTGGGAGGGGTCGGGCAACGTCATCGCCCTCGACGTCCTCCGCGCGATGGGCCGTTCCTCGGCCTCGCTCGCCGCCGTCCGCGCCGAGATCGAGCTCGCCCGCGGTGCCGACGCCCGGCTGGACGCCGCCGTCGGCCGGCTGGCCGCCGAGCTCGCCGACCCCGAGCAACTCGCCCTGCGCGCGCGCCGCATCGCTGGCCTGCTGGCCCTGTGCCTGCAGGCCTCGCTCCTCCTGCGGCACGCCCCCGCGGCGGTGGCCGACACCTTCTGCGCGACCCGGCTGGCCGGCGACTGGGCTGCGGTGCCCGGCACGCTCCCCGGCGGGACGCCGGTCCGCGCGATCGTGGAGCGGGCCCGGGTCACCCCTGTCTGAATTGCATACGTGTGGTTACCCTCGGTCGTGCGTCGCGCCCTCGCGGTGCCGCGGGGGACGGTGGAGGGTGTGGTCCCGCGGGCGGGGGCCGACGTGTACCGCAGGGGAAGAGAGAGCGGACAGGGTGCACCGACACGTTCCGACCGGGCAGGTCGCCCCCGTCGACCCCTTCTCCGCGGTCACCGACGCCGTCTACCGGATCGACCGGACGTGGCGCTTCACCTACGTGAACGCCGCCGCCGAGCGGGTCCTCGGCCGCCGGGCCGAGGACATGATCGGCCGGTACGCGTTCGAGTGCTTCCCCGAGACGCTCGGCACGGTCATCGAGACCGAGTACCGGGCGGTGCTGCTCGGCGGGCAGGTCCGCGAGTTCGAGTACTTCTACGAGCCCCACGGCCGGTGGTACGAGATCCGGGCCTTCGGTGACGCCGACGGCCTCACCGCCTTCCTCCGCGACGTCGACGAGCGCCACCGCACCGAGGACCGGACGGCGGCCGAGCTGCAGCAGCTGAGCGCGGTGCTGGAGGCGCTGCCCCCGGCCACGGTGCTGCTGGACGGCGACGGCCGGATCGCGTCGGTGAACCGCCGGTGGATCCGGCAGGGGGAGCTCGTCCGCCGCGCCGGACTCCGCCCCGGGCTGGTCGGCGACGACTACCTGACCGTGCTCTCCCAGCACCTGTCCCCGGAGAACCGGCAGGCCATCGGCACGGGCATCGGCGAGCTCCTGGCCGGCGGGCCGGGCGTCGCCGACCGGCCCTTCATCCACGACTACCCCCGCGTGCTGAGCCCCGACACCATCTGGTTCCGGCTGCAGGCCGCCCGCGTCGAGGCGACGGGCCAGGTCGTCGTCACGCACACCGACATCACCGAGCGGGTGCGCGACCAGGAGGCCCTGGCCTGGCAGGCCAGCCACGACGACCTCACCGGGCTGCCCAACCGGTCGCGGCTGCTCCAGCTCATCGGCGAGGCACTGGAGCACGGCCGCGGCCGGGCGGCGCTGCTCTTCCTCGACCTCGACGGCTTCAAGACGGTCAACGACTCCCTCGGGCACGAGGTCGGCGACGAGCTGCTGCGCCAGGTCGGCGGCCGGCTCGCCGAGCAGGTCCGCCCGGGGGACGCCGTGGGGCGGCTGGGCGCCGACCAGTTCGTCGTCCTGGCCCGCGACTGTGACACCGCCGAGGCCGCGGCCCTGGCGTTCCGGCTGCAGAGCTCGTTCTCCCGCCCCTTCCACGCCGAGGGCATCTCGGTGCCGCTGTCGGCGAGCATCGGCGTCGCCGCGGCCCAGCCCGGCGCCGAACGGGCCCACCAGCTGCTCAGTGACGCCGACACCGCCGCGTTCGCCGCGAAGGGCGCCGGCCGCGACCGCGTCCACGTCTTCTCGCCCGGCCTGCGGGAGGCGGCGCGGTGGCGGTTGGAGGTGGCCAACCGGCTGCGGGACGGCGCCGTCGACGAGTTCGTCGTCCACTACCAGCCGCTCGTGCGCGTGGACACCGGCGAGGTCGAGGGCGTGGAGGCGCTGCTGCGCTGGCAGCACCCCGAGCGCGGGCTGCTCGCCCCGGACGCCTTCCTCTCCGTGGCCGAGGAGACCGGCCAGCTCATCCCGATCACCCGGTGGCTGCTCGGCGAGACGACCCGGCAGGCGGCCGAGTGGGCCGGGCAGGGGCTGCCGCTGCGCATGTCGGTCAACATCAGCGCCCGCCACTTCTCCGCCGAGACGCTGGTGCACGACGTGCGGGTGGCGCTGCACGACTCAGGGCTGGCTCCGGAGAACCTGGTGCTGGAGCTGACCGAGACCAGCGTCGCCGAGGACCCCACCCGGGCCGAGGACCAGCTGGCGGTGCTCCGGAAGTCCGGCGTGTCGGTGGCCATCGACGACTTCGGGACCGGCTGGTCCTCCCTCGCGCAGCTGCTCGCGCTGCCCATCGGGAGCCTGAAGATCGACCGCTCGCTGCTGACCGCCGCCGCCCGGCTGGCGTCCGACGGCACCGGGCCGGTGCTGGCCGCGATCGTCTCGCTGGCCCGCACCCTGGGGATCCGCTCGGTCGCGGAGGGCGTGGAGACCGCCGAGCACCTGCAGATGGTCCGCGAGGCCGGCTGCGACTACGCCCAGGGCTACCTCCTGGCCCACCCCATGCCGGCCTCCGACGTCCTGCGCTGGGCGTCCCGGGTGCGGGCGGCGGGTGGTGACTCGTGCGCCCTGGCACTGCAGGCGAGCGGGCGCTGACCGGCCCGGCGCGGGCCCGCCGGCTGCGCCGCCGCACGCCGCGACGGGCCACCGCGCCGGCCGGTTCGCCACGCTCGGCAGGTGCACCGTCCCCGTCGCGTCCCCGGCCGGGCACACTGCCCTCCCGGGACCGAGCGTGCGAGGTCCCGCGAGGACACAGCACCGCCGTCGGGCACGTGCGCGACGAGCGCAGCGAGGAGGACACGTGACCGACCTGGACGCAGCCGCGGAGACCGCGCCCGAACCCGACGTGTTCGACGGGCGGGCACGCCCCCCGCTGGACCTGCTCATCTGGGACGCGCCGAACATCGACATGACCCTGTCGACGGTGATCGGCGCCCGTCCGACCGCGGCCTCGCGTCCCCGGTTCGACGCGATCGCGGCCTGGTTCGTCGAGGGCGCGGGCGATCCGGCCGCGCCCGACGCGCCGGAGGTCGAGGCCTGCGTCTTCGCCAACATCCCGCCGGTGGTCGGCAGCCTGCAGCGCTGGGTCGAGGCGCTGCGCAGCTTCGGTTTCGCCGTCTTCGCCCGGCCCAAGCAGCAGCCGGACGACGACATCGACCAGTCGATGCTGGACCACATCGAGGTGCGCCGGCACAGCCACCACCTGCGCCGCCTCGTCGTGTTCTCCGGTGACGGCCGGAACTTCGCCGAGCCGCTGGAGGAGCTGGCCCGCGCCGGCACGCAGGTCGTCGTCGTGGCCTTCAGCGAGGTCGCCGGCTACGCCATCGGCTCGGACCTCATCGAGTTCATCGACATCGAGGACGTGCCGGGCGCCTTCGCCGTCCCGCTGGACCGGGTGCGCCTGGACGCCCTGCCGCCGGACGGCGCCTGGCTGCGGCCCACCCGCAGCCTGCGGGACTTCGTCAGCTCCTACGTGCGACGCAACGGCTGACCGGGGTGGCCGACGGAGGTACCGGGCCGGTCGCCACCGAGGACCTGCTGGTCCCGGGGGAGACGTGCTGGCGGATCGAGCGGGCCGACCGGTTCGCCGTCTTCATCGACGCCGCCGACTACTTCGCCGCCCTGCGCCGGGCGGTGCTGGAGGCCAGGCGCCGGGTGCTGTTCATCGGCTGGGACTTCGACCCGCGGATCCGGATGGACCCGCGCCGGTCGGAGCGTCGCGTCGACGGACGCCGGCCGGACAAGCTCGGCCGGGTGCTGGAGGAGGCCGTCCGGGCCAACCCGGAGCTGGAGATCGGCGTCCTGGTGTGGGACTACGGCGTCCTCGGTGCGCTGGCCCGGGGCGTGATGCCGATCGTGCTGCTCGACCGGCGCACCCCCGACCGGCTGACGATGACGGTGGACACCCACCACCCGATCGGCGGCGCGCACCACCAGAAGATCGTGGTGGTCGACGACTGCCTCGCCTTCGCCGGCGGCATCGACGTCACCACCGACCGGTGGGACACCTCCGAGCACCTGGACCGGCACCCGCTGCGCCGCCGTCCCTCGTCCCACCGGCTCACCGGCCCCTGGCACGACGTGACGAGCCTGGTCTGCGGCCCCGCCGCCCGCGCGATCGGCGACCTGGCGCGGGAGCGCTGGGAGAGCGGCACCGGACGGCGCCTCGAACCGGTCGAGGACCTCGAGGCGTGCTGGCCGGACGGCGTCGAGCCGCTGCTCACCGACGTGGACGTCGCGATCTCCCGTACCCGCCCCGAGCACGGCGGCACGAGCCTGGTGCACGAGATCGAGCTGCTGTGGCTGGCCGTCATCGCCGGGGCCCGGCGCGCCGTCTACATCGAGAGCCAGTACTTCGCCAACCGCCGGATCGCCGAGGCCATCGCCGAGCGGCTGCGCGAGCCCGACGGGCCGGAGTTCGTCGTCGTCAACCCCGAGAGCGCCGACGGGTGGCTGCAGGAGAAGGCGATGGGCACCGCCCGGGCCAAGGTGCTGGCGCTGGTGCGGGAGGCCGACGTCCACGGCCGCTTCCAGCTCTACGTGCCGGTGACCGAGGGACGGCGGCCGATCTACGTGCACGCCAAGGTCACGGTGGTCGACGACCGGCTGCTGCGGATCGGCTCGTCGAACGTCAACAACCGGTCGATGGGGCTGGACACCGAGTGCGACCTGTCGATCGAGGTACGCCCCGGCGACCCGCGGGCGGCGGAGAAGTCCGCCGCCGTCACCGGGTTGCGCGACCGGCTGCTGGGTGAGCACCTGGGCGTGCCGCCCGCGGCGGTCGCCGACGCGATCGAGGCCTGCGGCGGGTCGCTGCTGCAGGCCATCGAGAGCCTGCGCCGGCCGGTGGGGCGCTCGCTGGTGCCGTTCAGCCCGCCGGACCTCGGCCCGGTGGACCAGACGCTGGCCGACACCGAGGTGCTCGACGCGCAGCGGACGCCGAACCGCTGGGAGCGGGTGCGCCGCAGCTTCCGCCCGCGGCTGTCCGCCGGCGTGACCCGCTACCGCTGACGCCCACGCCGCTGTCCCGCGCCCGGGGCCCCGCTCGTCGAGTGCGACGAACTCGTGGCCATCGGACGCTGACCACCACGAGTTCGTGTCACTCGACGACGGACACGGGCAGGGATCGTCGGTGTCCCGCGCCCCGCGCCGGGGAACGGGGAGGGGACCACACCGCGAGGAGGGGTCATGGCGGTCTGCGAGGTCTGCGGCAACGACTACGACATGAGCTTCGAGGTGGTCGCGCAGGGGGCGCGGCACACGTTCGACAGCTTCGAGTGCGCCATCCACAAGATGGCGCCGGTCTGCGAGCACTGCGGGGTGAAGGTGGTCGGCCACGGCGTCGTCGTCGAGGGGCACTTCTACTGCTGCGCGCACTGCGCGCGGCACGAGCACGGCGACACCCCGGTCCGCGACTCGGCCTGAGAGAGGACCCCCTGCCCCCGCCACTCGCAGGCTCGCGGCGGGACCCTGCAGGGGGCCGCGCCGAGTCAGGCCAGTGGACTCGGCCTGAGAGAGGACCCCCTGCCCCGCCGCTCGGGGAAGGACCCCGTCCTGCCACCGCTCGCAGGCTCAGGTCGGGACCCGGGACGGGGCCGGCCGGCGTCAGAGCAGGCCGCGGGACCGCAGGACGCGCAGCTCGGTGAACACGCGGGCGCGGATGCGGTCCTCGTCCCGCTCCGGGAGGTCCACGAAGCGCAGGGACACCTCGATGCGCCGGTCGGTGCGTGGGTGCCGGCGCACCACCTCGGCGCTGCACCGGATCGGTTCGTCCGGCGACCCGAGGGCCAGGGCGACGTCGTGCCGTGAGCCCACGGGGAGCTCGACCCGGTCGCTCGGCGCGGTCGACTCCCCGCCGGCCGGGGCCGGCGCGCGGTCCTTCGTCGCCGTCCCGCCGACCGGCTGGAACAGGGAGCGCACGCCGCCCTCGCTGACGTCGACGGTCTCGCCGATCAGCTGGACCTCGCCCACGAGGACCTCCACCGGCAGGGACATGGGTGCCCGCACCGCGTTCCGGCGCTGACCGCGCGTGGACGGCCCCATCGGCTTGACCCGCCAGTGCGGCTCGTCCCCGGGGATGACCTCGACGAGTTCCACGGGCAGCGCCCGCAGGCCCTCGGGCCCCTTCCACACCAGCTGCGCGTACTCGCCGAGGTCGACGCGGACCCGTCGGCTCGAGCGGTCCATGGGCACGGTGAGGACCAGGGCGCCGTCAGCGGCCTCGTGGACGAAGCTCGTCAGCACGTCACCACGGCTGGCGGCCTGAACGTCGACGGGTTCCCTGGCCTCGGGGTAGTCGACCCCCGGTACTGCCGTCGCCATGCCTGCCTCCACGTGCCCCTGCCGGCGCCGTCCGTGACCGCCGATCGCGCGGAAGGTAGACCGACGAGTTCCGCCACGGTGGGAGCGACACGCCGCCGGCCCCGCGGTCGGGCGTCCGTCGAGGTCGGCCATGGGTAACCCGCGGCCGACCGGGATAGTCCCCGGGGTGTGACCGCGCCCGCCCGCCTGCCCGAGGCCCTGACGGACCTGCGGGACGCCGTCGCGGCCGCTCCGCTCGGCCTGGCCACGCCGAACAGCGAGGCCGCCCGCCGAGCGGCCCGCAGGGTGGTCGAGCAGGTGGACGACTACCTGCTGCCCCGGCTGCGCGACCTCGACGCCCCCCTGCTCACCGTCGTCGGCGGCTCCACCGGGGCGGGCAAGTCCACGCTGGTCAACAGCATCATCGGCGCACCGGTCACCACCGCCGGCGTGCTGCGGCCGACCACCCGGGCGCCGGTGCTGGTCTGCTCCCGGGTCGACGTGGCCGCCTTCGAGGGCGACCGGGTGCTGCCGGGCCTCGCCCGGGTCACCGGTGGCGCCGGCGGCCCCGGCACGCTGCAGCTGGTGCCGCGGGACGACGTCCCGCCCGGCCTGGCGCTGCTCGACGCGCCGGACGTCGACTCGGTGGTGGAGTCCAACCGCGAGCTGGCCACGCAGCTGCTGGCCGCCGCGGACCTGTGGGTCTTCGTCACCACCGCGGCCCGCTACGCCGACGCCGTCCCCTGGGACGTGCTGCGGACCGCGCAGGAACGGGGCACCGCGCTGGCCGTCGTCCTGGACCGGGTGCCGCCGGGCGCCGCCGTGGAGATCGCGCCGGACCTCGCCGGGATGCTCGAGCGCGCCGGCCTGTCGGGGGTGCAGCTGTTCGTGGTCGAGGAGCGGCCGCTGGTCGACGGGTTCCTCCCGGAGGACCAGGTCGCCCCGCTGCGCGGCTGGTTGCACGGGCTCGCCGCCGACCAGGAGCAGCGCGCCGCCGTCGTCCGGCAGACCCTCACCGGCGCGCTGGCCAGCCTGGAGGACCGGGTGGCCGGGATCGCCGCTGCCGTCGAGGAGCAGGCGCGGGCCGCGACCGCGCTGCGGGAGGCGGCCGCCGCGGCGTACACCTCCGCCTACGAGGGCATCGACGAGGGGGTGCGCAGCGGCAGCCTGCTGCGCGGCGAGGTGCTGGCCCGCTGGCAGGAGTTCGTGGGCACCGGCGAGTGGATGCGCTCGCTGCAGAGCTCCATCGGGCGGCTGCGCGACCGGGTCGCCGCCGCGTTCACCGGCCGCGCCTCGCCCGCCGACGAGCTGCAGGGCGCGCTGGAGACGAGCGTGGAGACGCTGCTGCGCGCCGAGGCCGACCGCGCCGCCGAGCGCACGGTCACCGCGTGGCGGGCGCTGCCCGGCGGGCCGCTGCTGCTGGCGGCCGCCGACGAGGACCTCGACCGCGTCTCCCCCGACTTCCCGGAGGCCGCGGCAGCCCAGGTGCGCGACTGGCAGGGGTACGTGCTGGACATGGTCCGCGAGGAGGGCGCCGGGAAGCGCACCCAGGCCCGGGTGCTCTCCTGGGGCGTCAACGGTGCCGGGGCCGTGGTGATGGTCGCCGTCTTCGCGCACACCGGCGGGCTCACCGGTGGGGAGGTCGCGGTGGCCGGCGGGACGACGGCGCTCGGCCAGCGGCTGCTGGAGGCCGTCTTCGGCGACGCCGCCGTCCGCTCGCTGGCCACCCGCGCCCGGGAGGACCTGCAGGCCCGCGCGGACGCCCTGCTGCGCTACGAGCAGGGCCGCTTCGACGCCCTCGTCGACGAGGCCGCCCCCACCCCCGACGCCGCCGCCGAGCTGCGCGCCGCCGCGGCCGCGCTGACCGCGGCCCGGGACCGGGCATGAGGGGACGGACGCCGCCGCTGGCCGACCGGCTGGCGGCGCTGCGCGAGGTGGTCGAGGTCGCCGACGGCCGGCTGGACGCGCCCGAGCTCGCCGACGCCCGTCGGCTGCTGGCCAAGGCCGGTGCCCGCGAGGCGCTCGGCGACGCCACCGTCGTCGCCCTGGCCGGGGCCACCGGGAGCGGCAAGTCGACGCTGTTCAACGCGCTCTCGGGTGCGGAGGTGAGCAGCCCGGGCGTGCGGCGGCCGACGACCGGCGTCGCGCACGCCACCGTGTGGGGCGAGCCGCAGGACCGGCTGCTCGACTGGCTGGAGGTGCCCCGCCGGCACCGGCACGCCCCCGAGCCGGCGCTGGACGGGCTGGTGCTGCTCGACCTGCCCGACCACGACAGCGTGAAGCTCGAGCACCGGCTGGAGGTCGACCGGCTGGTGCAGCTGGTCGATGTGCTGGTGTGGGTGCTGGACCCGGAGAAGTACGCCGACGCGGCCGTCCACGAGCGCTACCTGGTGCCGCTGGCCGGGCACGCCGGCGTGCTGCTCGTGGTCCTCAACCAGGTCGACCGGCTCGACCCCGCGGCCGCGCGGGCCTGCCTGACCGACCTGCGCGGCCTGCTCGACCGGGAAGGCCTGGCGGACACCCCCCTGCTGGCGGTCTCCGCGCGCACCGGCGCCGGCCTCGGGGAGCTGCGCGCCGACCTGGCCCGGCGGGTGTCCGCCCGGCGGGCGGCGACCGACCGGCTCACCGCCGACGTCCGGGGCACGGCCACGGCGCTGGCGGCCCACTGCGGTGCGGACGGCGGGGCGGGCGTGGGACGGGCCGAGCACGAGCAGCTGACCGAGGCGCTGGCCGAGGCCGCCGGCGTGCCGGCGGTGACCACCGCGGTCGAGCGGTCGGTGCGGCGCAGCGGGACGGCGGCGACCGGCTGGCCGCTGCTGCGCTGGACGCGGAAGCTGCGGCCCGATCCGCTGGAACGGCTGCACCTGGGGGACGAGCGGGCCCGGACGTCGCTGCCGGCCGCGGGGGCGGTGCAGCGGGCCGGCGTGACCCGCGCGGTGCGGGCCGCGCGGGAGGCCGCCGGCGAGGGTCTGCCGCAGACCTGGCGGGACGAGTTGCGGCGCACCGTGGAGGTGTCGGAGGAGCAGCTGGCCGACCGGCTCGACCGCGCCGTCGCCGGCACCGACCTCGGCCCGCAGCGCACCCCGCTGTGGCAGCGGGGGGTGGGCGGGCTCCAGTGGCTGCTCGCCCTCGTCGCGCTGGCGGGGGCGCTGTGGCTGCTGGCGCTGGTCGTGCTCGGCTTCTTCCAGCTCGACGACGTCGTCCCGCTGCCCCGGGTGGAGGGGGTGCCGCTGCCCACGCTGCTGCTGATCGGGGGGCTGCTCGCCGGGGCGCTGCTGGCGCTGGTGGCCCGGCCGCTGGTCGGCCTGCGGGCGAGACGGCTGGCGCGGCGGGCGGAGCAGCGGCTGGAGGCGGCCGTGGACGTCGTCGCCCAGGAGGAGGTGCTCGCGCCGATGGCCGAGGTCCGCGAGGACCACGCCCGCTACTGCGCCGCGGTGACCCGGGCCGGGAGGTAGGAGCGGCCGGGACCGCGACGGGTCAGCCGCGCCCTCTCGCCGCTGACTCTCGCGCTGTTCCACCTGCTCCTGCGCTCGTGCAGGACCGCACGAGCAGGTGGAACGGCGCGAGAGTCGAGCAGTCCACCGCCGCCCACCGCTCGATCTGTTCAGTCGGGGCGGCGCTCCCCGGCACGGGGCTCGGGCACGTGACCGGTCTCCAGGGGTGCCAGGCCGTTGGGCAGCAGCGCCCAGACGTGCTTGCGGCCGGGACGGCGCTCCCAGCCGTAGCCGCTGGAGAGCTGGGCGACCAGGTGCAGGCCCATGCCACCCAGCGCCGGGTCGCGGTCGATGGCGGGCACCGGCGGACGGTCGGGCGCCTCGTCGCTGAGGTCGAGCAGCCAGCCGTCGGTGCCGGCCACGACGAGCGCGCGCACCGCGCCGCCGCCGTGCCGCAGCGCGTTGGACGCCAGCTCCTCGAAGACCAGCAGCAGCCCGTCACGGGCGTCGTCGGTGGACGTCGAGCAGACCGACGGGTGGGCGACCCTGGCCCGCAGGTCCGCCCGGACCCGGGAGACGACGTGCATCGCCTCGAGCTGCCAGTGCCACACGTCGCCCGCGAGGGACGGCACGGGTGCGTGCGGCCACGGCTCCTGGCCCAAGGCAACCTCCTCCGCCGTCGCTGGGCGATGGACCGGGTGGACCCACGGCCGACCCTCCACCCCATCCTGACCGACAGGCCCGTTTCCCGCAGCGGCGCCCCCCGGGAGGGCGCTCCGGCCCTCCGGTGGCGCCGGAGCGGGCAGACTGGCCGCGTGCAGGACCTGTGGCGTGACCTGAGCCAGGTGGTGCTGGCCGACCGTCCCCTCGACGACGTCCTGGGGGAGGTGACCGGCATCGCCGCCCGCAGCATCCCCGGCGCGGACTCCACCTCGATCACCCTCGTCCGGGGCGACCGGGCCTTCACCGCCGCGCACACCGGGGAGATGGCGCTGGCCGCCGACGAGCTGCAGTACGAGCGCGGCTACGGGCCGTGCATGGACGCCGGCCGCGCCGGCGTGGTGATCCGGATCGACGACATGCGCAGCGAGGAGCGCTACCCCGACTACACCACCCGTGTCCTCGACGTCGGCGTCCGGAGCTCGCTGTCCCTCCCGCTGCCGTACCAGGGCAGCACGATCGGGGCGCTCAACACCTACTCGACGCGGCCCGCGGCCTTCGCCTCGGCCGAGTCGGAGGAGGCGGCGACGGCGGTGGCCGAGGCGGTCGCGGTCGCGGTGGCCAACGCCGACGCGCACGACCGGCTGGTCGAGCACGCCCGCAACATGCGCCTGGCGATGGAGTCGCGCGCGGTCATCGAGCAGGCCAAGGGCGTGCTCATGGCGCAGCGGCGGGTGGACCCGGACGAGGCGTTCGAGATCCTGCGGGAGGCCTCGCAGCGGTACAACCGCAAGCTCCGGGACATCGCCGCGGGCATCGTGGAGGGGACCCGGGAGGGTCCGGCCCGCCGGTAACCGGCCGTCAGCCGAGCCGGCGCGCCAGGCCCGCCAGCCGGCTGACCAGGAACTCCACGGCGGCGTCGCTGTCCACCGTCTCGGCGACCTCGACGGCCGTGGGGGACTCCGAGACCGAGCGTCGGTCGACCAGCGTCTGCCCGCGGCCGGCGCCCAGGGTGGTGTCGACGACGACGTCCCGGCGCACCGTGCCGAGCGTGCCGGGCACGATCGCCTCGGTCAAGGCCAGCGCGTCGTGCAGGACGACGCCCGGAGTGCCGTAGCTCGTGCGGGCGTGGTCGACGTACTGCCGCAGGATCGCCGCGGCGGTCCGCCCCACCGGGCCGGCCCCGCCGAACCGGGCGATGCCCGCGTCGTCCAGCACCGTGGGCAGGGTGACGTCCAGCCCGACCAGCACGGTGGGGACGGCGGAGCCCAGCACCCGCTGCGCCGCCTCCGGGTCGGCCCACACGTTGAACTCCGCGGCCGCGGTGACGTTGCCGCCCCGCCCGGCCGAACCGCCCATGAGCACCAGCCGGCCGATCCGCTCGGCGGCGTCGGGGTAGGTGGCCAGCAGCAGGGCGACGTTCGTCCACGGGCCGATCGCGGCCACGGTCACCGGCGACTCCGCGGCCATGAGCACCTCGGCCATCGCGACCACCGCGGGCCGCGGGTCCGGGACGGCCGGTGAGGGCTCCAGCTCGACCCCGCCCAGGCCGGCCTCGCCGTGCACGTGGCCGGCCCGCTCGGGCTGCCGGTACACCAGCGAGTCGCGGGCGCCGGCGGCCACCGGGACGTCGGTGCGTCCGGCCAGGTGCAGCACCCGCAGCGCGTTGTCCGTGGTCTGCGCCAGCTCGACGTTGCCGTGCACCGTGGTGACCAGGCGCAGGTCGACCTCCGGGCTGGCCAGGGCCAGCAGGATCGCCAGGGCGTCGTCGATGCCGGGATCGGTGTCGATCACGAGGGGGGTCGCCACGGGCCGATCCTGTCAGCCGTGCCCGGGGGTCCCAGGGGGAGCGTGACCGAGCGCCCCGGATCCCGACACGCCGGGCGCGTCGGGCGCACCGCCGGGGTGACCGACGCCCTGGCCAGCGCGTTCCACGCTCCGGAGCGGCAGTCGAGTCGACAAGCGGCCGCTGCGGGGGGAGGGTCACCGGCCGCCGCGGGGGACCGTCGCAACGGTTCGGTCACGCGCCCTCCGGGAGGTGTCCCGGGAGGCCGTCGCGCGGCGCCGCCGTCCCTACCGTTCTCCCTGTCCGCAGCGACCGCGGCACCGACCTCAGGAGGACGTCATGGCGAACGACCGGGCGCTGGCCCCGCGTCCCGCGCGCACGACGGACGACCTGGAGAAGGACCCCGTCCTCCCCACCCCTCGGGGAAGGACCCCGTCCCCCTCCCCGTTCGCAGGCTCGCGGCGAGCCTCTGGACGGGGCCTGCCCTGGACGGGGCCGGGGACCCTGCAGCCGGGCCGCCCGCGTCCCCGCCGCGCGGCCGTGCACCGCTCGGGCACGGCGCGCCGGCCGGTCGCCGTCCGTCCGGTCCCGCTCCCGGCCGCCCGCCCCCGGCCGGTGCCCCCCGCCCCGGCTCCGGCCGCGCCGACGGCGGCCCCCGCGCCCCGGCGGGGCCTGTGGGCCCGGGTGCGCGGTCTGGTCCGCCGGCTGGCGCTCTGGGGCGCCGGCCCCGACGGCGCCCACCTCGCGTGGGGCCGCCCGGCCCCGGCGCCCCGCCCCGACGGCCCGGTGGTGCTCACCGAGCTGCCGAACACCCCCACGAGCCAGCCCGCGGCGCCTTCCCCCGCTGCGGCGCTCCGTCCGGCCCGGCTCCCCCGGCCGGCTGTCTCCTCCCGCGTCCCGGTGGTCGCCCCGCTCGCCCGGCAGGTGCCGGCACCGCGGCCCGCCCCCGCACCGAGGACCGCGCAGGGAGGCCGCTCCCCGGGAGCCGCACGGGCCTCCGCCCCGGCCCGGGCGCGCGGTGATCCGCGACCTCCTCCGGCCCGGGGGCAGCCACCCCGCTGAGCCGCGCCGCCCCGTCCCCGCGACGGATGCCGTCCCCCGCTCCGCCTCCCGGCTCCGCTGCCGGCCACCGCCCCCTCCGGTGGCCGCGGCCCGGGGCCTCCGCTCCTCCCGACCGACCTCGCACCGCCCCTGGCTGTCCCTCCGACGGGAGTCCTCCCGCCGCTCCAGACGTCGCTGCTCCACCGGTACCCGCCTCGACCCCCCGCCGACTGCGTCCCACGCAGCGTGCGGACCCTCCAGGGAGGCGGCGACCGCTGCGCGGCACGGCTGACCGGCGGCGGGGACCGTCCGACGGGACGACAGGTCCGCGCCGGTACCCGTCCCCCGGGTCTCTGACCGGCACCGACCTGGCCCGGGCGCCGTCCGGGGCCGGACCGCCGGCCGGCCGCCGGCGCCGGGAGTCGACCGCAGGAGAGGACCCGCAGCCGCGGGCGGAGCGCCGCAGGACGAGCACCGCACGGGAGCGAGACCGTGCCGCGGACGGCAGCCCCGTCCTCCTCCCGCCGACGGCGGGCGCCCTCCCCCGCTGGGCGCCCGCCGTCGGCGGTCTCGTGCGTTCTGCGTTCCAACCCGTATCCGGTGAGTCACCGCGTCGTTCCTCATGGTGGGGACGCTGCTCCGGCGGCGGACACCCCTCGGCCTCCGCCGGCCGACGTGCGCGGGTCCCGCCTCCCCCTGCCCCCGGGGGCGGGCCCCGCGCCGATCGCAGGTGTCGCATCCGGCACACCGGGTGGCCCGGGAGGGCCCCGGCGTGAGAGAAAGAGACGTTGCGCGCCCCGGTGCGTCGACCGGGCAGCTGGGACGAGTACCGGCGTCCGTGCCCGACCCCCGGCCCGAGGATGCGAGTGAGTCGACCGTGAGCCTGGAGCGGACGCCGGCCGATGCCGGGGACCAGGACCCGGAGGCGGCGGCCACGTTGTTGCGGTTCGGCCTGGCCATCGACGCCGCGGGGATCGGCAGCTTCGACTGGGACCTGACCTCGGGCCGGCTGGAGTGGGACGACCGCCTGCTGGCGATGTTCGGCTACGACCGGTCGGGCTGGCCCGGGACCATCCAGGCCTTCGCCGAGCGCCTCCACCCCGACGACGCGCCCCGCACCCTCGACGCGCTCCAGCGCGCCATCGACACCGTCGGTGAGTACGACGCCGAGTTCCGGGTGGCCCTGCCCACCGGCGAGACCCGCTGGGTGCACGGCCGGGGCCGGGCGCTGGCCGACGAGCGCGGCAGGGCCGTCCGCCTGCTCGGCGCCGCGCACGACACCACCGAGCACCGGCAGGGCGACGCCCGGGTGGCGCGGGTGCTGGAGTCGATGAACGCCGCGTTCTTCGCCCTCGACCGGGACTGGCGGTTCGCCTACGTCAACGGCGAGGCGGAGCGGGTGCTGCAGCGCACGCGCGCCGAGCTCCTCGGCGGCGTCATCTGGGAGCTCTTCCCCGCCGCCGTGGGCAGCGACTTCGAGGTGCACTACCGCGGCGCGGCGGCCACCGGGCGGGAGCGGGTCTTCGAGGCCTACTACCCCGCGCCGCTGGACGCCTGGTACGAGGTCCGGGCGTGGCCGGCCCCCGACGGCCTGTCGGTCTACTTCCTCGACGTCACCGAGCGCCGGGCCGCCGAGGAGCGGGCCCGGGCCAGCGCCGCCCGGCTGGCCCTCATCGCCGAGGTCGGCGCGGTGACCGGCGAGACCCTGGGCTCCGGGGCGGGGGAGGACGCCGCGCTGCAGCGGCTGGCCGAGTCCGTCGTCCCGGTGCTGGGGGACTGGGTGATCGTCAGCCTCGCCGGCGAGGACGGCCGGATGCGGGACGTCGGCAGCTGGCACCGCGACCCAGGCCTGCGGGCGACCGTCGGGCGCTACGCCGAGCTGCGGCTGGCCTCGATCCAGCCGGACGCCCCCATCATGCGAGCCCTGGCCTCCGGCCGGACGCTGACCGTCCCCGACGTCGGCGCCGCCGTCGGACGCACCCTCCCGCCGGGCGAGGTCAGCGACGTCTTCTGGACCCTCGACCCGCGGACGGCGGTGACCCTGCCGCTGGCCGCCCGCGGGCGCACCCTCGGCGCGCTGAGCGTCTACCGCTCGGCGGGCCGGCTCGCCGCGGACGAGGACGACGTCGCCACCGCGCAGGAGGTCGCCGCACGGGTCGCCCTGGCGCTGGACAACGCCCGCCTCTACGAGCAGCAGCGCCGGCTGGCCGAAGGCCTGCAGCGCAGTCTCCTGACCGCACCGCCGGCCCCGGACTCCGCCGAGATCGTCGTCCGCTACCAGCCGGCGGTGGAGGTCGCCCAGGTCGGCGGCGACTGGTACGACGCCTTCGTCCAGCCGGCCGGGACGACGATGCTGGTGATCGGGGACGTCGTCGGCCACGACACCGAGGCCGCCGCCTCCATGGGGCAGCTGCGCGGGCTGCTGCGCGGCATCGCCTACCGCGACGGCGTCGGTCCGGCGCAGGTGCTCAGCGACCTGGACGCCGCCGTCCAGGGGCTGGGCATGCGCACGATGGCCACCGCGGCCGTGGCCCGGGTGGAGCAGACCGCCGAGCAGCGGGACGCCGGGTTGACGACGCTGCGCTGGTCGAACGCCGGCCACCCCCCGCCGCTCGTGCTGCACCCCGACGGCCGGGTGGAGGCGCTGGAGGCCGACCGGCCGGACCTGATGCTCGGCGTCGACCCGGCCGCGACGCGCTCGGACAACGTGGTGACCGTCCAGCGCGGGGCGACCCTGCTGCTCTACACCGACGGGCTGGTGGAGGGCCGGGACCTCCCGCTGGACGACGGCATCGCCCGGCTGCGGGACGCGCTGGCCGAGCTCGCCGCCCAGCCGCTGGAGGAGCTCTGCGACGCGGTGATCGAGCGGCTGCGTCCCGAGCGGTTGCAGGACGACATCGCCCTGGCCGCCATCCGGCTGCACCCCCAGGGCTGAGCCCGCCAGCGGGCAGGGCGGCCGGGCGAGGCGCCCTCACGTTCGTGGTTCGCGACCGACCGGTTGTCCCGGCTCGTCGAGCAGCGGGGTGGGGGCGCGGAGCGGCGCGTGGGCGGGGACGGCGGCCGCGACCTGCACGGGCACCCCGTCCACGATGACAGTCACCGGCCCCTCGCCCCGCGCCAGTGTGATGGTGGTGCCCTCCCGCGTCGTCTCGATGCGGAGCAGCCTGCCGCGCCAGGTGACGGAGTAGGCGGTGCGCGAGAGCGAGGACGGCAGCAGAGGGGCGATCTCGAGGTCCTCGTGGTCCTCCCGCAGTCCACCGAGACCGGCGACGAAGGCCAGCCAGGCCCCTCCCACCGAGGCCAGGTGCAGCCCCTGGGCGGTTCCGCCGTGGACGTCACGCAGGTCCACGAGGGCGGCTTCGCGCAGGTAGCGCAGGGCGAGGTCGGGGTGCTGCGCCTGAGCGCACACGACCGCCTGGACAGCGGCCGAGAGCGAGGAGTCCCGGACCGTGCGCGCCTCGTAGTAGTCGAGGTCGCGCGCCACCTCGTCCGCCGTGAAGTCGTCGCGGCACCACCACAGCGCCTGGACGAGGTCGGCCTGCTTGAGCACCTGCCGCCGGTAGAACGTGGCGTAGTGCTGGTGCTCCTGGACCGGGTAGGAGCCGCGCTGGTCCTCGAACCGCCACTCCTCGTAGGCCGTGAAGTTCGCGTTCATCGGGTGCACACCCAGGCCCTCGTCCCACGGGACGTGGACGGCGTCCGCCGCGGACCGCCAGGCGGAGGTCTCGGCGTGGTCCACGCCCAGCTCCGACGCGCGCGCCTCCAGCCGCTGGCACGCGTCCGCGGCACGCCGGAGGTTGGCCCGGGCCATGAGGTTGGTGAAGACGTTGTCGTCGACGACCCCGGTGTACTCGTCCGGCCCCGTCATGCCGAACAGGTGCCAGCCGCCGGCCGCGTCCTCGTGGCCGATCGACATCCACAACCGCGCCGTCTCGATGAGCACCGCCAGACCCCCGAGGGTGTCGAGGTCCTCGCCGGTGGCGTTCTGGTAGAGCCAGAAGGCACGAGAGATGTCCGCGTTGACGTGCATCGCGGCCGTGCTCGCGGGCCAGTACGCGGAGACCTCGCGCCCGCTGATGGTCCGCCACGCGAAGCAGGCGCCCTCGAGGCCCAGCGTCCCGGCGCGCTCGCGGGCGAGGTCGAGCGTGGCGGCGCGCCACCGCAGCAGGCGTGCCGCCGCGTCCGGGCGCAGCAGCGTCAGGGCGGGCACGACGAAACCCTCGACGTCCCAGAAGGTGTGTCCGCTGTACCCCGTGCCGGTCAGTCCTTTCGCGCCCACGGGGGCGCGGGAGATGCAGGCGGCGGAGCAGAACAGCTGGAAGACGGCGTAGCGCAGCGCCTGCTGGAGCTCGGGGTCGCCGTCGGCCTCGACGTCCGCCGTCGCCCACAGCTCGTCGAGCACGGCACGCTGACCGGCGAGCAGACCCTCCCACCCGAGGTCGAGTGCGGAACTCACGGCCGCCGACGCCTCGCCGAGGACGGAGTCGGAGCCGGCGTCGTAGGACCAGCCGTACCCGACGACCTTGACGACCGTGAGGCTCTCCCCTGCGCCCAGGCCGGCGGCGACCGTGGTCACGACGTGCTGCTCGTCGACGTGCGTGCTCACCCGCCCGCCGTCGACCGCGTGGGTGACCGCGGCCGCGACCGTGATGCCCGACCGGCGCGTCCGTTCGACGAGGGCGCCACCGTTCGCGTTGCCGATCTGTGCGCGCGGCTCGAAGGGCTGGTCCAGGCACGCCGCGACGCGCGGGTCGTCGTTGTCCACCCCCGTGGGCGTGACCTCGCCGGCGGCCAGTTCGGACCGGACGACCACGTGGGCGGACCCGTCCAGCACGCGGACCTCGTACCGCACCGCGCAGACCGACCGCTCCGCCAGGGAGACGAGCCGCCGCGAGGACACCTCCATCGTCGTGCCAGAGGGCGTCGTCCAGCGCACGCGGCGGTCGAGCGTGCCGGCGCGCAGGTCCAGCGTGCGTTCGTGGACCTGTGGCCGGACCTCGCGCACGTCGAGCGGGATCCCGTCGACGAGCAGGCGCAGCGGCGTGCCGTCGGCGACGGTGACCATCGCCTGACCCTCCTCGGGATTCCCGTAGCCGTCCTCGGGATAGGACAACGGGTGCGTCTCGTGGACCCCGCTCAGGTAGGTGCCGCGCATGGTCGAGGGCTCGACCTCGTCGAGCGTCCCCCGGATCCCGACGTAGCCGTTGGAGAGACTGAACACGGACTCGGCGACGGCGAGCGTCTCGGGATCCACGTGGGACTCACGGACGAGCCACGGGGCGGTGTCGAAGATCGGGGCGGCCACGTACGGTCCTCGCGTCGTCCGGCATCGGGACGGACGCCCAGGGCCGGCGTCCCGCCCCCGTCCTACCGGTCGGCACGCCCCGGCGCGATCGGAGGGGGTCCGCGGCCGTTGGCATCCTCCGCACGGCCCCTCTGCAGGGTCCCGCCGCTGGCCCCGTCCGGAGGCTCCGGCCCCGTCTCGGGTCCCGCCCCGAGCTTGCGAGGGGCGGGGAGGACGGGGTCCTTCTACGAGGCGTGAGGAGGACGGGGGTCCTTCCATGGTGGGCCGGCAGAGGGGTCCTTCTTCAGGGCGCGAGCACGGCCCAGACGTGCTTGGCCTCAGCGGTGACGTACCAGCCGTGGTCGGTGGCCAGCTCGGCGATGAGGTAGAGCCCCAGGCCGCCCTCGCTGGGGTCCCGGCCGACCGCGGGGGTCGGCGGGGTGTGCGGCGCGCCGTCGCGGACCTCGATCAGCCAGGCGTCGGCCAGGGGGCGCACCATGGCCCGGACCCCTCCGCCGCCGTGCCGCAGCGCGTTGGAGGCCATCTCGTCGAGAGCCAGGACCAGCCGGTCGCGCAGGTCGGCCTGCTGCGGCCGGGCGAGGTGGGCTCGCACCTCGGCGCGGACCATGGGGAGCTCGGCCACGGACTCCAGGTCCCACACGAAGCAGTCGGGCGCGGCCGGCGGCCGTGCGGACGGCCAGAGCTGTCCGGCCGTCTCGCGTTTCACGCCCTGGACCCCTCACGTGCTCGTTCCCGCCCGGAGGCGCACCCTGGCCCTCGCCCGGCGGGCGCGACCGACCGACGGCCCGCGGGCGAGCCGAACACCTGCGTATGGGTCCGCAGCGGCGGTTCCAAACATCCTGAGACGCGAGTCACAGCACGACCGGGGACAGGGGTGTCCGGCGACCACCCGTGGGTCAGGCCAGCGCGGCCAGGTAGTCCCGGACGACGGCCGGATCGCGCATGACCGGACCCATCACCGCGATCCCGGCCGCGCCGGCGGCGCGCAGGTCCGGGACGTGCTCGGGCAGCACGCCCCCAAGCGCGTACGCCGGGGGCCCGAGGGACTGCAGTCGGCCGAACCCCTCGACGCCGAGGGCCGGGCCGTAGCCGGGCTTGGACGCGGTGGGGAACACGGGGGAGAGGAAGGCCCAGTCGCAGCCCTCGTCGCAGGCCTGCGCGAGCTCGGCGGCCGAGTGGCAGGAGCGGCCCACGAGCGCCGGGCGCGGGTCGGGGAACGGCTCGGCCGCGGCGAGGTGGACGGCGGGGTGGGTGGGGTGGACGACCGACCCGGCGTGGACCAGCAGACCCCCGACCGGGTCGAGCACCGCCCGCAGCTCCGCGGCGAGGGCGGCCCGCTCGCCGGCGGGGAGATCCCGGTCCCGCAGCAGGACGGCCCGGGCCCCGGCGTCCACCGCGGCGGCGACGACGTCGGGCAGGGGCCCGGCGGCCTGCGTCCGGTCGGTGACGACGAACAGCCGCGGCAGGGTCACAGCTCCGGCAGGCCCTCGAAGGACGTCGAGGCCTCGGCGTGCCAGCGGCGCGGGATGCGCCCGGCGAGCTTGGCCAGCCGCCCGCCCTCGACCGCCTGCCGCATGGCCAGCGCCATCATCTCGGGGTCCCGCGCGCGGGTCACCGCCGAGGCCAGCAGCACCGCGTCGCAGCCGAGCTCCATGGCCAGTGCGGCGTCCGAGGTGGTGCCGATGCCGGCGTCCAGCACCACCGGCACGTCGACGCCCGCGCGCAGCAGCGCGATGTTGTGCGGGTTGCGGATGCCCAGCCCGCTGCCGATCGGCGAGCCCAGCGGCATGACCGCGGCGCACCCGGCGTCGGCCAGCCGGCGGCCCAGGATCGGGTCGTCGGTCGTGTAGGCGAGCACGGTGAAGCCGTCGGCGACCAGCTGCTCGGCGGCGTCGAGCAGCTCCACGGCGTCGGGCAGCAGCGTGTGCTCGTCGCCGATCACCTCGAGCTTCACCCAGGACGTGCCGAACGCCTCCCGGGCCAGCCGCGCGGTGAGCACGGCCTCGCGGGCGGTGCGGCAGCCGGCGGTGTTGGGCAGCAGCCGCACCCCGCAGCGGTCGAGCACCTCCAGCATGGAGGCGCTGGACGACGCCTCCACCCGGCGCAGCGCGACCGTCACCAGCTGGGTGCCGGAGGCCCGCACGGCCGCCTCGAGGGTCTCCAGGCTCGGCACGCCGCCGGTGCCGAGCAGCAGCCGGGAGGTGAACGTCTCGCCGGCGATGACGAACGGGTCCGCGACCTCCTCGCGCAGGCCCCCTTGCAGGGGCCCGCTGCGAGCGTGCGAGCGGTGGGGGGCAAGGGGGTCCTTCAACACGGTCAGCCTCCTGCGGTCGGGGCGAGGACCTCGAGGGCGTCGCCGGGGGAGAGGTGCGTCTGCGGCCAGCTGCTGCGGGGGACGACGTCCCCGTTGAGCGCCACGGCGACCCGGTCGTGCTCGCCGCTGCGCGCAGCGACCAGGTCGTCCACGGTGGCGTCGGCGGCCAGCTCGGTGGCCGCGCCGTTGACGGTGACCTGCATGACGGCTACCTCCCGAAGCGGTCGGTGGTAAAGGGGGCGGCGAGCTCGGGGAGTGCGCCGGTGGCCAGCAGCTCGGCGGTCACCTCGGCGGTCACCGGGGTGAGCAGCACGCCGTTGCGGTGGTGGCCGGTGGCCAGCACCAGGCCGGGCACCGGGCCGGGGCCCAGCAGCGGGGCGTTGTCCGGGGTGCCCGGCCGCCACCGGGCCAGCGTCTCGACCAGCTCCAGCTCGCTGATCCCCGGGACGACGTCGATCGCGTCGTGCAGCAGGTCGTGCACCCCGCCGGCGGTGACGGTCGGGTCGAAGCCGCGGTCCTCGGTGGTCGCGCCGACGATCAGCCGGTCGCCCGCGTAGGGCACCAGGTAGACCTGCCGGCCGCGGACCAGGGCGCGCACGGTGCCCTCGAGCAGGTCGGCCGCCCCGGCCAGCCGCAGGATCTGCCCCTTCACCGGGCGCACCGGCAGCGGCGGCACCCCGGGCAGGGCGCCGCTGTGCGCGCCGAGCGCGAGGACGACGGTCCCCGCCGCGACGGTGCCGCCGTCGGCCGTCTCCAGGCCCGCCGCGCGGCCGCCGTCCACCCGCAGCGCGGTGACCCGCTCGCGCACCAGCCGCACCCCGGCGTCCTGCGCGGCGCGCAGCAGGGCCGCGTGCAGCGCCCGGCCGTCGACGGAGTGGTCGCCGGCGACCAGCAGCCCGCCGCGCACCCGCGGGGTCAGCGAGGGCTCGCGGCGGCGGGCCTCCCGCGGGGTCAGCCGCTCGGCGTCCAGGCCCAGCTCCCGCTGGTAGGCGTGCAGCGCCGCCAGCTCGCGGACGTCGTCCTCGTCGAAACCGACGACGAGCGTGCCGGCGGTGCGCAGCCCGACCGGCATGCCGGTGGCCTGCTCGACCTCGGCGGCGAAGCCCGGCCAGCGCTGCACCGACGCCAGGCCCAGCCGCAGCAGCGCCTCCTCGCGGTACCCGGCCTCGGTGACCGGGGCGAGCATCCCGGCCGCGGCGGCCGAGGCGCCGGTGCCGGGGGAGTCGTCGACGACGGTGACCGAGAGGCCGCGCTGGGCCGCCCGCCAGGCGGTGGACAGCCCGATCAGGCCGCCTCCCGCTACCGCGACGTCGGTCATGCCGTGACCCGCCGCGCCCGGAGCCGGCCCGGCAGGCAGACCAGCGCGGTGAGCGACACCGCGACGGCCAGGCCCACCAGGGACGCCGACCAGCCGTTCGCCGGGTCGATGCCGAGGTCGGCCTGCCGGGCGCCCCACCACGCCGTCCAGCCCGCACCCGGGCCGGCGAAGTACGTGGGCAGCGTGAGCTGGTAGGCCACGAAGCCGGCCGCCCACGGCAGCAGGAACAGCGGCCGGGACGGCGCGGTGTCGGAGGTGTCCCAGGCGCCGCGGGGGGTGGCGGAGTAGGCGACGGCGAAGACGCCGACCAGCGGGACGAACACCGCGCCGATGAGGAAGAGGAACGGCTCGTAGGCGGCGATGTCGAAGGTCAGGGCCAGCACCGTGGCCACCGTGCCGACGCCCACGGCGAGCAGCCGGCGGTCCGCGCGGGCGACGATGTTCTGCGCCGACACCGCGGTCGAGTAGACGTTGGCGAAGGCCTCGTCCAGCTCGACGGAGACGAGGACGGCCACGGCCACCGCCCCCAGCGGGACGGCGAGCAGCGCGCCGATGACGTCGAACCCGGCACTGCCGTAGGCGGCCAGCGCGACGACGCCGAGGGTGAACATCGCCACCGTGGCCAGGCCGTAGCCGGCCGCGGCCCCGGTGAACGCCGCCCGGCCGCTGCGCACGTGCCGGGTGTAGTCGGCGACCAGCGGGAACCAGGAGACCGGCAGCGCGATGACGATGTCGGCGGCCGTCCAGAACGACGTCGCCGACCCCTGGGTGAGCGGCGGCAGCGGCTCGGCGAGCACCTCGACGAAGAGGTAGACGACGGCGGCCAGCGCGGCCCAGACGGCGTAGCGCGCGAGCACGCGGACCATGCCGAGCGGGCGCAGCGCCATGGCGGTGGCCAGCACGCCCGCGGCCAGGACGAACGGCCAGTACGGCACGCCGAGCACCCGGGACGCCGCCTCGGCGATGATGACGATCTCGAAGGTCGCCCAGCCCACGCACTGCACGAGGTTGAGCGCGGTGGGGAGCGCGGAGGCGCGCCGGCCGAGCAGCCCGCGCAGCAGCACCATCGTCGGCACCCGTTCCCGGGCGCCGGCCGCGGCGGCCAGCCCGAGGAGGGTCGCGCCGATCAGCGCGCCGACGACGATGGCGCCGATCGTCGTCGACAGCGGCCGGCCCGGGAGGACGACGAAGACGGCGGCCACCGGCAGCAGCAGGCTGACGCCGAGGCTGGCCCACAGCCCGAAGGCCTCGCGCAGGCCGAGGGTGGCGGTGGGGGGTTCGGTGAGGGTGAGGGGCGCGTCCGCGGGGGGCGCGCTGGTACGGACGTCGTCGGACGTGCTCATGATCGCTCCCTACGCCGGCATTACCCGGTCAGGTTCCAGCGGTCGGCGACGCGTCGAGTCGCCCTCTCAGCCCGGTCCGCCCGAGCTCCCGCACATGGCTGTGGCCACAGTAGACCCGACGCGTACGGTCGCCGCCGTGCCGGTCGCCGAGCTCCTGTCCCGACACCCCGACGCCTGGCGGGCCGCGACCCGCCACCCCTTCCTCGACGCCGTCCGCGACGGGACGGTCCCGGTCACGGCCTTCGACACCTGGCTGGTGCAGGACGCCCGCTTCGTCGCCGACCTGCTGCGCTTCCAGGCCCGGCTGCTGGCCCGGGCGCCCCGGCCGGCGCAGTCGGTCCTCGCCGCGGGGCTGGTGGCGCTCGACGTCGAGCTGGACTGGTTCGAGGAGCAGGCCGCCGTCCGCGGGCTCGACCTCGCCGTCCCGGCGCTGCCGGCCACCGCCGCCTACGCGGAGCTGCTCGAGCGGCTCGACGCCGCCGACGTCGGGACGGGCCTGACCGCGCTGTGGACGATCGAGCGCTGCTACCTCGACGCGTGGTCCGGGGCCCGGCCCGGGGCGCCGGAGTACCGGTCGTTCGTGGAGCGCTGGACCCTGCCCGGGTTCGGGGTCTACGTGGGCGCCCTCGGGGAGGCGGCGGACGGCGTCCCCGCACCCGACGCCGACGCCGTCTTCACCGAGGTCGTCGCCGCGGAGACCGCCTTCTGGCAGATGGCGCTGGAGGCCGCGTGACGCTCTCCGCGGACCTCTGGGCCGCCAACGCCGACCTCGCCGCCGAGGCGCTGGCCCACCCGTTCGTCGTCGGCATCGGGGACGGCACGCTGTCGCAGGCGCGCTTCGCCGGCTACGTCGCCCAGGACGTGTTCTTCCTCGAGTCCTTCGCCCGCGCCTACGCCGTCGGGATCGCGCACAGCCCCGACCGGGCCACCCTGGAGACCTTCGCCGACCTGCTGGCCGGCGTCCGCGAGGAGCTCGCGCTGCACGCCGGCTACGCCGCCCGCTGGGGCATCGACCTGGCGCGGGTCGAGCCGCTGCCGGCGACGCTGGCCTACACCGACTTCCTCCTCTCGACGGCGTTCCTGGGCGGGACCACGCTGACCGCCGCGGCGATGACGCCGTGCCTGCGGCTCTACGCGCACCTGGGCCGGTCGCTGTCGGCCGAGACGGCGGGGGACTACGCGGAGTGGGTCACCACCTACGCCGACCCGGGCTTCGAGGAGTTGGCCGTCACCCTGGAGCGGCTGCTCGACGGGCACGCCGACGACACCCCCGCCGTCCGGACGGCGTACCGGCGGGCGATGCAGCTGGAGGTCGGCTTCTTCGACGCCGCCTGGCGCGGAGCCTGAACCCCCGGTTCCACGTGGAACCCGGCGGCGCGCACAGGACGGTCAGGTGCTCCTCGGTGGCGCCGTGCACCGAGGCCGGGGACAGCGACCGGTCGACGGTCACGAACCTGCCGTCGTGCGCCACCGCCAGGGCGAGCCGGTGGCCATCGGTCACCTGCCGGGATCCGTGCAGCCGGGACCAGTCGACCACCTGCCCGTCCAGGAGGCTCACGTCGCAGGGCCAGAACGCGTGGTACCGGCTCGCCCGGGCTGCCGCGAGCACCTCGATCGCCGCCGCGGGCGGCACCGGGCTCGGGTAGCGCGGCTGGCTGGTGATCCGTGCGAAGCCGTTCTCGGTGGTCGGGCAGGAGGCCCAGCCTCCCTCGACCTCGGCGTCCCACCACTCGCCGGCCCGGACGTGGTCGCTGTCGAGCAGGGCCAGGAGCGCGTCGACGTCGAGGAGCGCGCGGTTCACCCGCCGTCGTCCTCGCGCAGCCGGTCGATGAGCGCGTTCGACACCGCTGGGCCGCGATGGGGGAGCGGGGAGAACCCGTGGCGGGCTCTCGCGGGGTCGACACCCGGGCGGGGTGTGCCCACGAGCGCCTGACGGGCGAGGTCCGAGAGCACCTCGCCGATCGTGCGCCGCTCACGTCGAGCCTCGTCACGGACGGCCGTGAGCACGTCGTCGTCGATGCTGATGGTGGTGCGCACGAATCTGACGCTGGGGCACCACGGTTTCACCACGAGGACCTCGAGCAGTCGGGACGACGCGCTGGTTGACTCCCTGCATGGTCGCGCCGATCCCTGAGCCGGAGCCGAGCATCGATCCGACCGAGCCGGTGCCCGACGATCCGGGCGAGCTGCTCCCCGACGCACCGGAGCCCCTCCCGCCCCCACCCATCGAGCCGACGCCCGACGACCCCGGCGGCGATCCGGGCGGCGTCCCGGAACCCGCCTGAGGTGTCGAGATCCGCGGACTCGTGGCCATCAGGCCGCGATGGCCACGAGTTCGCCGATCTCGCGGGGCTCAGCCGAGCACGAAGCCCAGGAGCAGGTGGGCGTTCAGGCCGATGATCAGCGCCGCGACGACCGCGCCGGCGACCGTGGTGACCCGCCGGTTGACCCAGCCGCGCATGAGGTCGCGGCGGCTGGTCAGCCACAGCAGCGGCACCAGGGCGAACGGGATGCCGAAGGAGAGCACGACCTGCGACCAGACCAGCGCGGTCGTCGGGTCGCCGCCGAGCAGCAGCACCAGCAGCGCCGGGGCCAGGGTGATCAGCCGGCGGGCGAGCACCGGGACGTGCCGGCGCAGGAACCCGGCCATGACCACCTGGCCGGCGTGCGTGCCGACCGACGACGAGGCGAACCCCGAGGCGAGCAGCGCGAGCGCGAAGGCCAGCGCCGCCCCGGAACCGAGCCGGTCACCGAGCCCGGCGTGCACGCCCTCCAGCGAGGCGGCGTCGTCCCCGCCGGTGAACAGCTGCGCGGCGATGACGAGCATGGCGGCGTTGACCAGCCCGGCCAGCCCCATGGCCAGCAGGACGTCGAGCCGCTGGGCCCGCAGCAGCCGGCGCCGTCCCTCGTGCGTGCGCCCGGCGGTGACCACGTCGCCGTAGCGGCCCGGGGTGAGCGCGGAGTGCACGTAGATCACGTGCGGCATGACCGTCGCGCCGAGGATGCCGGCGGCCAGCACCAGGCTGTCCGGGCCGGCGAACGAGGGGACCAGGCCGCCGGCCAGCCCGCCGACGTCGACGCCCGAACCGACCAGCGTGTAGCCGAAGCCCAGCCCGATGACCAGCAGCAGCCCGGTGATCACCCGCTCGAACGGCCGGTGCCCGCGGGACTGCGCGGCGAGCAGTGCGAAGGCGACGACGGCGGTGATCAGCCCCCCGATCGGCAGCGGGATGCCGAACAGCAGGTAGAGCGCGACCGCGCCGCCGACGATCTCGGCCAGGTCGGTGGCGATCGCGACCGCCTCGGCCTGCAGCCACAGCCCCCAGGTGACCGGGCGCGGCAGCTGCTCGCGGCAGTTGGTGGCCAGGTCGCGGCCGGTGGCCAGGCCCAGTTTCGCGGTCAGCGACTGGATGAGCATCGCCATGAGGTTGGCCGCGACGATCACCCACAGCAGCGTGTAGCCGAAGGCCGCGCCGCCGGAGAAGTTGGTGGCGAAGTTGCCCGGGTCCACGTAGGCGACGGCGGCCACGAAGGCCGGGCCCAGCAGCGGCCAGATCCGCCGCCGGCCCCCGGGCGCCTGGGGCGGTCGCCTCGCGGTGCCGACGAGCGTGGTGGGCAGGACGGCGGCCTCGGTCTTGGAGAGGTACACGGCGGCCTCGCGGGAGCGGTTCGGGTGTGCGGTCGCTCCTGGTCTGCCCGCCGCCGGTGTCACACCGGGGCCAGGCCGTGGCCCCCGGGGGCCGAGGTGAGCCTCACCTGTGCCGCGCGATGAGCGCCTCGATCCGGCGGGCGTGCGCGCCGCGCCAGTAGAGCCGGCCGCACGCCGGGCAGCGGGAGAAGTCGTCGAACGTCCGGCGGGTGCGCGGTGGCAGCAGGTCGGCGACCTCGGCCTTCGCCACCGGCTCCAGCCGGGCGCCGCAGGCGGTGCAGCGGGTCAGCGGCGCCAGCGACGGGGCGAACCGGTCGATGACGTCGGCCAGCTGGTCGTCCGGCCGGCTGCCGCGCACCAGCGCGCCGTGCACGCCCCGCCGCATCAGCAACCTGCGGTCCTGGGTGAGCAGCACCCGGCCCTCGGCGCCGGCCCGCGCCGCGAGGTCGGCGTCCTCGGCGTCGTTGGACCAGGCGGCGTCCAGGCCGAGCAGCCGCAGCCGGCGGGCCAGCGCGCCGAGGCCGACGTCGAGCAGGAAACCGCCCGGCGGCGCGGGCTGCGGGCGAGGGGCGGCGGCCACCTCGACCACGCCGCCCGGAGCCGGTCGCGCCGCGACCTCCGTCGGGACGCCGTCCAGCCGCAGCTGCCCGACCTCGGTCAGCGGTACGCCCGCCGCCTGGACGACGTGCCCGACCGTCGCGTCCGGGTCGTACCCGAGCCGCCGCTCCCGGGCCGGCCGGTCGCGTGGGCGCAGCAGGAAGGCGAGCTCGGGTGGCACCCGGACGGTGACCGGGGGGTCGTCCACGGACGAGCCCTACCCGATTGGTCCGCGCAGATACTTGAAGTCTCAAGCAGGCGGACGCACACTGGACGCCGTCGTCCCCACCGCTCAGGAGTCCGCCGTGCCCGTCCAGCGCCTCAACCACGCCGTCCTCTACGTCCGCGACGTCGAGCGCAGCCTCGCCTTCTACCGGGACGTCCTCGGCTTCCGGGTGAAGACCGAGATCCCCGGCCGGGCGGTGTTCCTGCAGGCCGAGGGGTCGACCAACGACCACGACCTCGGGCTGTTCGCGATCGGCGCGGGCGCCGGCGCCTCCGAGGCCGGCCGCCGCACCGTCGGCCTCTACCACCTGGCCTGGGAGGTCGACACGCTCGCCGAGCTGGCCCGCGTGCGCGACGCGCTGCTGCAGGCCGGCGCCCTGGTCGGCGCCTCGGACCACGTCACCACCAAGGCCCTCTACGCGCAGGACCCCGACGGCCTGGAGTTCGAGGTCTCCTGGCTGCTGCCGGCCGCGCTGATCACCCCGGAGCTCACCGAGGGCGCCCCGATGACCGCTCCGCTGGACCTCGACCGCGAGCTCGCCCGCTACGGGGCGGACACCCGCGGCGGCGTGGGGGTCTCCGTCCCCGCCTGATCGTCCGGGGAGGATGGCTCCCCGTGGACCCGGTCGAGCTCGACGCCGGCGCGCTGCGCCTGCGGCCCTGGCGGGAGGACGACGCCGACGCCGTCGTCGCGGCGATGCAGGACCCGGTCATGCAGCTCTGGAACGGCCTGCCGGCCACGACCCGCCCGGACGCGCTGGCCTTCCTGCGCCGGCGCGGCGACTGGACCACCGGCGACCACGCCTCCTGGGCGGTCACCGACGTCCCGACCGGGGCACTGCTCGGCTCGGTGTCGCTGCACTCCATCGCCGTCGCCCAGGGCAACGCGCAGATCGGCTACTGGACCGTGCCCGCTGCCCGGGGGCGCGCGGTCGCCGTCCGGGCGGTGGACGCGGCCTGCCGGTGGGCCTTCGCGACCGTGCCGCTGGACCGGGTCGAGCTCTGCCACGCCGTCGAGAACACCGCCTCCGGGCGGGTCGCGGAGAAGGCCGGCTTCACCCTCGAGGGGCGGCTGCGCCGGTCGTTCCGCTACGGCGACGGGCTCAAGCACGACGAGCTGATCTGGAGCCGGCTGGCCGACGACCCCGCGCCCGATCTCAACTCCTAGCGACCCCCGGCGATCCCCGCGGAGATCGCCGGACGGGGACGGGGCAGCCCGCGCCCGACCTCACCAAGTGGGGCCACTAGAGCGTCGCGGCGAGCTCGCGGCTCTCCAGGGCCGCGCGCAGGTCGGCCCGCCACGGCGCCAGCCCGGTCCCGGCCAGGACGACGTCCCGCACGAAGGCGTGCCAGACCGGCGCCCGTCGCACCATGCTGTGCCCGCCGGCGATCGTGAACCGGGCGATGCGCGCGCCGGCCTGCTCGGCGCGGACGGCGAAGTCGGCCGACAGCGTCGCCGGCACCCACCGGTCGCCGCGGCCGTGCAGGATCGCGACCGTCTGCCCGCGCAGGTGGTCGACCGGCTCGCCCGGCGGGGTCCACGGGGCGAGCGCGCAGACGGCGCGGACCGACGGGTCGTCGCCGCCGCGCAGCACCGCGCGGCCGCCCATCGAGTGGCCGACCAGCACCACCGGGACGTCGGCCCCGTGGCGGCCCCGCACCTCGTCGAGCGCCCACCGGACGTCGGCGTGCGCGTCGGCCGCCACCCCGTTCCAGCCGGCGACCCGGTACCGCAGCACGTAGGTGCCCAGCCCGCGGTCGGCTGCCGAGGCGCGCACGAACTGCTCGATGGCCCGCATCCGCAGCAGCGACAGCGCCCGCTCCTTGGGAGGCTCGACGCTGGCCACGGTGCCGCCGTGGCAGAAGACGGCGAGCGCCCGGATCGGCCCGGACGCCGGCTGGTGCTCCAGGCCCGGGCGCCCGCCGCCGGTGGTCACCGGCGGCGGCGCCGGCGCCCGCCGCGGAGCGTCGCGCGGGCGCGGTCGCCGAGGTCGCCGGCCTTGTAGAGCGCACGCGTCACCTGGGTGGAGCCGGTGCGCCGCTCGAGGGCCCGCGCGGCCCGGCGCAGCAGGCCGGTGGCGAGGGGGACGACGACGGTCAGCAGCAGCCAGGTGCGCAACCGGCTGACGAGGAGGAACCACATGATCGCCAGTCTGGCCGAGGGAGCCCGCGGGGACCTCAGTCGGGGTCGGGGGCCAAGCGGACCACCATCTTCCCGACGTTGCCCCCGCGCAGCAGGTCCAGGAAGGCGGGCACCGCCGCCTCGATCCCCTCGCGCACGGTCTCCCGGACGACGAGGTCGCCCGAGCGCAGCCAGCCGGTGACCGTCTCGGTGAACTCCGGCCGCAGGTCGGCGTGGTCGCTGACGAGGAACCCGCGCAGCGTGAGCCGCTTGCCGACCATCAGGCTCATGTTGCGCGGCCCGGGCGGTGGGTCAACGGCGTTGTAGCCGGAGATGGAGCCGCACAGCGCGGCCCGCCCGTGCACCCGGAGCGCGCCGATTGCGGCCTCCAGGTGCTCGCCGCCGACGTTGTCGAAGAACAGGCCGATCCCGTCGGGCGCCGCCTCGGCCAGCCCCCGCGCCACCCCGTCGTGGTAGCTGAAGGCGGCGGAGAAGCCGAGCTCCCGCAGCCAGCCCACCTTCTCCGGCGACCCGGCGCTGCCGACCACGCTGCCGGCGCCGCGCAGCAGCGCGAACTGGCCGACCAGGCTGCCCACCGCGCCGGCGGCCCCGGAGACGAACACGTCGTCCCCCTCGCGGAAGGCGCCGACCCGGAACAGCCCGGCGTAGGCGGTCAGCCCCGGCATGCCGAGGACACCCAGGTACCAGGACGGCGCGACGTCCTCGTCCGCCGGCAGCCGGGTCACGGCGGTGGCGTCGAGGACGGCGGTCTCCCGCCAGGCGGCGTCGGTGAGGACCAGCGAGCCCTCCGGCAGCTCCGGCGCGCGGGCGGCGACCACCCGCCCGACGGCGCCGCCCTTCATCACCTCGCCCACCTCCCACGGCGGCGCGTAGGACGGGCCCGAGCGCATCCGCCCGCGCATGTACGGGTCGACCGACATCACGATCATGCGGACGACGACCTGCCCCTCGGCCGGCTCGGGGACCGGCACCTCCACCAGGCGGAAGTCCTCGGGGGTCGGCTCGCCGTGCGGCCGGGCCGCCAGGTGCCACTCGCGCGTCGTCGCAGCCATGCCCCGATCCTGCATCGGCCCTGCTCGCTCCGCCGGGCCTGTTGCGGACCCGGCCTACGCTCGGAGCATGTTCTTCTCCCGGTTCAAGACCCAGCCGGTGGCAGCGGAGGACGCGCTGCCGGGCCGCTCCGCGCCGTTGCCCCACATCCCGGAGCTGCACGCGGTCAACGGCAACCGCATCCAGCCGCCGTTCCCGGAGGGCATGCAGACCGCCGTCTTCGGGGCAGGGTGCTTCTGGGGCGTGGAGAAGGTCTTCTGGGAGCAGCCGGGGGTCTACTCCACCGCGGCCGGGTACGCCGGCGGCTACACGCCGAACCCGACCTACGAGGAGGTCTGCTCGGCGCAGACCGGCCACACCGAGGTCGTGCTGGTCGTCTTCGACCCGGCGGTGACCTCCTACGAGCAGCTGCTCAAGGTCTTCTGGGAGGACCACGACCCGACGCAGGGCATGCGCCAGGGCAACGACGTCGGCACGCAGTACCGTTCGGCGATCTACTACGCCTCGCCGGAGCAGGAGGCGGCCGCCCGCGCCAGCCGCGAGGCGTTCCAGCAGCGGCTGACCGCCGCCGGCTACGGCGAGATCACCACGGAGATCGCGCCGCTCGGCGACTTCTACTACGCCGAGGACTACCACCAGCAGTACCTGTACAAGGTCCCCAACGGCTACTGCCCGATCCACTCGACCGGCGTCTCCTGCCCGGTGGGCCTCTCCGGCGTCTGAAAGAGGACCACCCTCCCCCCACGCCTCATCGAAGGACCCCGTCCTCCCCACCCCCTCGCAGGCTCGGGGCGGGACCCGGGACGGGGCCGGCGGGCCCCTGGAGGGCGGCCGTTCCAGTACCTCGCGGGGAGGGAGTGCCGTGGCCGACCTCGGGCTCCTCGATCAGCTGCGGCGGGAGCCGGACGTCGAGGCGCCGGACCTGGTCGCCGTCGACGCGACCGACCGGCTGCTGCTCGACGAGGCGGCGGAGGCCCTCGCGGCGGCCGGCCCCGGGGAGGTCGCCGTCGTCGACGACTCCTACGGCGCGCTGACCCTGGGCGCGGTCGCCGCCGGCGCCCGCGACGTCCGGGTGCACCAGGACCTGCTGGTCGGCGAGCTGGCCCTGGCCCGCAACGCCGAGCGCACCGGGCTGACCGGCACGTTCCGATCGCTGCCGCTGGGTCCCGGGCTGGCGGACGGCGCCCGGCTCGTGCTGGCCAAGGCGCCGAAGTCGCTCGACGCGCTGCGCGAGCTCACCGAGGTGGTCGCCGCGTCGGCCGCGTCCGGCGTCACCCTGCTGGTCGGCGGGCGGGTCAAGCACATGACGCACGCGATGAACGACGTCCTGGGCCTCGGGTTCACCGACGTGCACGCGACGCCGGCCCGGCAGAAGTCGCGGGTGCTGGTCGCCCGCGGGCCCCGGCCGGGGGGAACGTCGTCCTTCCCGCGCCGGCAGCAGCACCCCGACCTGGGGCTCACCGTCTGCGCCCACGGCGCCGCGTTCGCCGGCACGAAGGTGGACGCCGGCACACGGGCCCTGCTGGCCGCGCTGCCCCGGATGGCCCCGGATGCCCGGACGGCGCTGGACCTCGGCTGCGGCACCGGCGTGCTGGCCACCGCGCTCGCCCTCGCCCGCCCGGAGCTGACCGTGCTGGCGAGCGACCAGTCCGCGGCGGCGGTGGCCTCGGCAGCCGGGACCGCGGCGGCCAACGGGGTCGCCGACCGGGTCGAGGTGGTGCGGGACGACGCGGCGTCGTCCGTGCCCGACGCCGGCGTCGACCTCGTCGTCTGCAACCCGCCCTTCCACGTCGGCGCGGCCGTGGTGACCGGCGCGGCCGACCGGCTGTTCGCCGCGGCGGGGCGGGTGCTGCGGCCCGGCGGTGAGCTGTGGTGCGTCTACAACAACCGGCTGCCGCACCGGACCGCGCTGCGCCGGCTGGTCGGTCCCACGCAGGTCGCCGCGTCCGACCGGCACTTCACCGTGACGGTCTCCACCCGGCGGTGAGCCGGCCCCGGCGACCGGCCCGCGGAGCCGACCGGCATTCCGGTACGAGAAAGTCCATGAACCGGGAGCGGTTCCGCTGTAGCCGCCCCGGGCCCCCGCCGATCAGGGTGCCAACGGTGCGCACCTCCGCGCCGATCGCCCTGGCTCCGGGAGTGCCCGATGGCGCGCAACCTCTGGTCCGACCGTCCCCTCGGCGCGAAGCTGGCGGCCCTCGTCGTCGCCGGCGCCGTCCTCCTGGCCGTCTTCGCGGCGATCGCCGTGCGGGCCCTCGACAGCACCGGGGACACCGCCGACGAGCTGCTGGCCAGCGCCGAGGTCACCGAGGACGTGCTGGTGGCCGACATGGTGCACGACGCCGTCCGCGGCGACGTGCTGCAGGCGCTGGTCAGCGGCGGGCAGGGCGAGCTCTACCGGGGCGCGGTCGCCGACCTGGCCGAGCACGACCGCACCCTCCGCGACCTCCTCACCGAGATCGTCGGGGACGACCTGAGCCCGGAGGTCGCCGCCGCCGCGGAGGAGGTCACCCCCGCCGTCGACGCCTACCTCGTCGCCGCTCAGCAGATCGTGGCCACGGCCGGTCAGGACCCGGGAGCCGCGCGGACGGCCTATCCGGCCTTCGGGCAGGCCTTCTCGGCGCTCGAGGACGAGCTGCCCGTCCTGGGCGCCGCCGTGGCGGCGTTCGCGGAGGACGCGGTCGCGCACTCCGACGGCCAGCGCGCCACGGCGATCACCCTGGCGCTCACGGTCGCGGGAGCCGGGGTGCTCGTCCTGGCCGTGCTCGGCGTCCTGGTCACCCGCTCGGTCGTGCGGCCGCTGCGGCGGGTCGGTGCGGTGCTGACCGGCCTGGCCGACGGCGACCTGCGCGGCTCCACCGGTGTGACCAGCCGCGACGAGGTGGGCCGGATCGCCGCCGCGCTGGAGACCTCGATGGCGAACATGCGCGCGGTCCTCACCACGATCGGCGACACGTCGTCGACCCTGGCCTCGGCGACCGAGGAGCTGTCCGCGACCGCCCAGGACATGACCCGGCTGGCCGACGAGTCCTGCGTGCAGAGCGGGGTCGTCGCCGACGCGGCCGGCCAGGTGTCGGTCAACGTCCGGACGGTGGCGGCCGGCGCGGAGGAGATGGGCGTCTCCATCCGGGAGATCGCCCGGAACGCCGGCGAGGTCGCCCGGGTCGCCGGTCAGGCGGTGCAGGTCGCCGACGCCACCAACGCGACGGTCGCCAGGCTGGGGGAGTCCTCGCTGGAGATCGCCGGCGTGGTCAAGACCATCACCGCGATCGCCGAGCAGACCAACCTGCTCGCCCTCAACGCCACCATCGAGGCGGCGCGGGCCGGCGAGGCGGGGAAGGGCTTCGCCGTCGTGGCGGGCGAGGTCAAGGAGCTGGCCCAGGAGACCGCCAGGGCGACCCAGGACATCACCGCGCGGGTCGAGGCCATCCAGGGTGACACCGAGGGCGCGGTCCGGGCGATCGGCGAGATCTCGCAGGTCATCGGGCTCATCAACGACTCGCAGGCCACCATCGCCGCCGCCGTCGAGGAGCAGACCGCGACCACGACCGAGATGAACCGCAACGTCGCCGAGGCCGCGCACTCGGCCGGGCGGATCGCCGAGAACATCACCTCGGTCGCCGGTGCGGCGGGCGCCACGACCCGCGCCATGACCGACGCGCGGACGGCGATGGACGAGGTGGCCCGGATGGCCTCGGCGCTCAGCGCGTCGGTGCAGCGCTTCCGCTACTGACGTCCCTGCGGCCGACGGTGCCAGCACCACAGGTCTGGGCAGCGGGCGGGACGCCGGGCACTCTGGCCGCATGACGACCCGGAGCACCCTGCCGCCCGCCGTCCGCAGGGTGCTGCCCTGGCTGCTGCGCTGGTGGACGCTGCAGGCCGTGCTCGCCGTAGCCGGCCGGATGGTCGCCCGGCGGAAGAACGAGGGGGACGACAGCACCGCGGGCATCCGCCGGGTGGTCGCGCTCGGTGGTGCGGAGCTGCGGCCGGTCAACCCCGAGCTGTCGCGGGTGCGGTTGGACGTGCTGATGGGCGCCGTCCGGCTCGACCTGACCGCGGTGCCCAAGGTGCCCGGCGGGGTGGACCTCACCGTGCGGGCGCTGATGGGCGGGGTGTCGGTGCGGGTGCCGGCCGGGTGGCACGTCTGGGAGAGCGTCCGCGGCGTGGGCGGGGTGGGCGTCGCCGAGGGCACCGACGTCCTGCACACCGACGACGAGCGGGGCGCCGACCTGCGCGTGCACGCCGACCTGCTGTTCGCCGGGGTCGGCATCGAACGGGTGCCGCAGGACGACAGCTGGGGCCGCTGACCCGGGGCCGCTCCCCGGTGCGTGCACGAAGCACGTCGCGTCGGCCCGCAGCTCAGCAGGAGCCCGGCGTCGCCGGCCAGGCGACCTCCGCGGGCGGGACGTCGTCGCGCAGCACGGTCCCCTCGATGAGCCCGTAGGGGCGGTCGTCCGCGTGGTAGACGACGTCGGGGTTGTCCAGCCCGAACGCCGAGAGGTCCTGCAGGAAGTGGTGCCTGTTCGGCAGGGACAGCCGCACCTCCGCGACATCGGGGCAGCGCTCGAGCACCGCCTCGCCCATCGCGTACAGCGTCTGCTGCAACGCCAGCGAGTGCGTGCCGGCGAACGTCTCGAGCAGCGTCGTCCGGACGACGTCGTACGCCGCGTCCCAGTCGAGGTCGGCGCCCGTGTAGCGCCAACGGGCGGTGACCGCGGTGGCCAGGATGCGCTCGCGGGTCTCGGCCAGCGTCGTGTAGCGGTCGCGCGGGAAGCCCCGGAACTCCGAGCCGGTTGTCTTGAGGACGACGAGGTCGCGCAGCCCGGCGAGCACGTGCGCGTGGCCGCCGTCCACCGTGACCACCGCCGTCCGCACCTCGCCGCCGTCTCGGCGGAACGCGTGGTCGTGCGGCTGCCCGCCGACGGCGATCCGCTGCCAGCCGTACGAGTCGACCGCGACCCGGGCGCCGCTGATCCACGGGTAGGCGCCGGCGAAGTAGCGGGCCAGCCGGAGGGCGAACGCCTCCGGGGAGCCGACGCCGTCGCGGGCGAAGGCGAAGACGGTGTTCTTCTGCGTGTCGGTGGCCAGCACGTGGGCGTTGTCGCCGGCGGTGTGCGCGGCGGTGAAGTCCCCGCGCAGGCTGCTGCTGACGTTGAGGTCGACCAGGGTGTGCCGCGGGCTGCTGCGGTCCACCGCGACCACGCGGACCTCCGCCTTGCCGTACTGGTTCGCGCCGAGCCGGATCGCCATGCGCCGCACTGTTGCAGAAGGACCCCCTGCAGGGGCGCACCGCGCGCGAGTTCGCGGTGGGCCCCTGCAGGGGCCGTCAGGAGCCGCGGTAGGTGGAGTACGCGAAGGGTGCCAGCAGCAGCGGCACGTGGTGGTGCTCGGCCGGCTCGCGGACGTCGAAGGCGAGCACCACCTCGGGGTAGAAGGTGTCCCGGCCCTGGTCGGCGAACCAGGAGCCGGTCGAGAACACCAGCCGGAGGGTGCCCGCCGCGGTCGCCCCCTCGGCCAGCCGGCAGCGGCCGTCGGCGTCGGTGACCCCCTCGGCGACCAGCTCCTCCTCGGCGAACAGCCGCACCACCATGCCCATCGCCGGCCGCCCGAGTCCTGCGTCCAGCACGTGCGTCGACACGCTCACGACACCAGCTCCCGCACCCGCAGCGCGGTGATCTCGGCCAGCTGGGCGGTCACCTCGGCGCGCTCGGTCTCCTCGTCGTTGCCCAGCCGGCGGCGCAGCTCGGCGAGCAGCTCCTCGGGCGAGCGGCCCGCGGCTCGGATCAGGAACACCCGGCCGAAGCGCTCCTCGTACTGGCGGTTGCCCGCGGCCAGCGCGGCCCGCGTCGCGTCGTCGGCCGAGCCCACCGCGCGCTGCTCCCGGCGGGAGGCCTCCGCCTCGGGCGAGGAGCCCTCCGGCCGGTCGCCGATCCGCGGGTGGACGGCGATCGCCAGCTCGACCTCCTCCCACGGCAGCCCGCGGACGACCTCCTCGGCGCGGGCCACCAGCGCCTCGACGTCCGGATAGGGCCGGCCGGCCACGACCCCTGCGGCGAACCGTGGTGCGGCGTTGCACGCCCGCAGCGCTTGGACGGCGCGGTCGGCGGGCTCGGCGTTGAGGTCGTCGAGGCTGGCCATGCGACGAGGATGGCAGCCCTCCCCGGCGATTTCCGCGGAAACCGCCGGGGTGGCAGGGTCGACGGATGCCGCTGCCGGAGGACGTCTACGCCGAGCTCGACCGCCGGCTGGCCCCCGTCGACGCCGCCCGCGCAGCCGCCTTCCCGGGCGAGCGGACGACGCGGCAGCCGGTGCACACCTGCTACGTGCCCGCGGACGCCGTCGTCCCCGGCCTGGCCGCCGCCTGGGGCGCCGCCGCGCTGGCCGCCCTCGACGAGCACGGCCTGCCCGACCTCGGGTACGACGGCGACCTGCTCGAGCAGGTGCTGCCGCGGGTGCGCGCCAAGCTCGCGACCGAGCCGGTCGAGGACCTGCGGGTCGACGCCGAGGACGGCTACCGCGGCCCGCCCGAGCGGGAGGACGACGACGTCCTGCGCGCCGCCGCGGCCGTGGCCGCCGACCTCGCCGCGGGTGGGGCCCCGCCGTCGGTCGGCATCCGGGCGAAGTCCCTCGAGGGCCCCACCCGCCGTCGCGGCGTCCGCACCCTCGACCTCTTCCTCGGCGGGGGGGGGGGGGGGGGGGGGGGGGGGGGGGGGGGGGGGGGGGGGGGGGGGGGGGGGGGGGGGGGGGGGGGGGGGGGGGGGGGGGGGGGGGGGGGGGGGGGGGGGGGGGGGGGGGGGGGGGGG
>NZ_JBJGYN010000018.1:0-92634 GCF_054050015.1 Geodermatophilus sp. SYSU D01176
CCCCCCCCCCCCCCCCCCCCCCCCCCCCCCCCCCCCCCCCCCCCCCCCCCCCCCCCCCCCCCCCCCCCCCCCCCCCCCACGAGGCTCCGGGCGTGCGAGATCACGTGATCTCGACGACGACGCCCCTCACCGGTCCACCGCACCGAGGGCGAGGGTCAGCTCGAGGACCGACTGCGGGTCCTCCAGCCGGTCGCCGTAGAGGTCGCGCAGCTGCCCCATGCGGTAGCGGACCGTCTGCGGGTGCACGAAGAGCTCGGCGGCGATCTTCTCCCGCCGTCCGTGGTGCAGCAGCCACGCGCGCAGCGTCTCGACCAGCTTGTCCCGCGGCCCGGGGCCCAGCCCGTCGAGCGGGGCGAGCACCTGGGCGCGCAGGTCGGCCAGGGCCTCGCCGTCGGCCCGCAGCACCAGGTCGGCCAGCCGCAGCTCGGTGTCCACGGGCAGGTCGCCGTCCGGGCGCAGGTCCAGCTGCAGCGCCCGCAGCGCCCGCGAGTACGAGGAGCGGGCCTGCTGCCACGGCCGGGCCGGGCCGACGACCGCCTCCCGCCCGCGCAGGGCCCGCACCAGCTGGGTGCGGGCGTACCCGTCGGCGTCCGGCACGAGCAGCACCGCGCGCTCGGCGCCGGGCTCGGTGCCGGGGAGGTCCTCCCCGGCCTGCAGGGTGCGGGCATCCAGCACGGCGAGCGCACCCCGGACGCGGGTGTCGGGCACCAGCACCGCGGTCAGCGTCCGCGGCGGCGCCCAGTCCGCGCGCTCGGCGGCGGTGCTGAGGTCGTACGGGGGTGCGCCGCTGAGCAGCAGTTCGGCCAGCCGCTCCAGGTGCCGGCGCCGCAGCCGGCCACTGCTGTCGAGCTGGTCGGCATGCCCGGAGGCGCTGGCCGCCGACAGCTGGTCGATGTAGGCGAACACCAGCTCGGCGAAGCGGGCCAGCGACCCGGCGGGCATGCCGGCGGCCACCGCCGTCTCGCTCATGTGCCGCCACGCCACCCGCGCGCCCACCCGGTAGGCGGCCAGCAGCGCGTCCATGGTCCGGCCGGACCGGGCCTCCCCACGGCCGAGGGCGTAGGCGCCCTCGAGGGCGGGGCCGATGGGCCGGCTGGGGTCCACCCCGCCGCGCGCCGTCGCCAGCTCCAGGAAGCCCCCCAGGGCCAGCTCGACGGCGTTCTCGATCTTGCGGCCCATGACGCCGCTGAACGCCTCGGTGTAGCTCGGCACCTCGACGACGATCGCGGCGACGGTCCGCTCGGCGACGGCCGGCAGCTGGCCCTGCATCGCCGCCGCGACCTCGGGCGGGAAGGTGTCCTGCTCCGGCGCCATCGACGCTCTCCTTCCCTGGGACCCTTTGTTCGGCAGGGACAGTATCCGGCGGCAGGTTCACGCCCAGGGCACAGGTAATTACGCGCAGCGCTGGGAACCATCAGGTGTATGACCGCGACCGTCCCGCGCCCTTCCTCGGCCCGTCCGGCCCTGAGCGCGCTGCGTGACCGGGTGATGCGCTTCGCTGAGCTCGCCACCACGCCCCTGCTGCCGGCCGACTACCTGGACATGGTCAACCCGCTGCGGGCGGGCGCCGACCTGCGCGGTCGCATCGTCGCCGTCCAGAAGGAGACCCGGGACGCCGCCACCCTGGTCATCCGCCCGGGTGCGGACTGGCAGCGCCACGTGCCCGGCCAGTGGGTGCGCATCGGCGTCGACGTCGACGGGGTGCGCATGTGGCGGGCGTACTCGCTCACCTCGCACCTGGACCGGCCGGACGGCTGCATCAGCATCACCGTCAAGGCGATCCCTGGCGGCAAGGTCAGCAACCACCTGGTGCACCGGACCCAGCCGGGCACGCTGGTCCACCTCGACCAGGCCACCGGCGAGTTCGTCCTCCCCTCCCGGGCCCCTGCCAAGGTCCTGTTCGTCACCGCCGGCTCCGGCATCACCCCGGTCATCGGCATCCTGCGCAACCACGACGAGCTCGCCGACGTCGTCGTCGTGCACTCCGCCCCCACGCCGGAGGACGTCGTGTTCGGCGCGGACCTGCGGGAGCTCGCGGCCGCCGGCCGGATCCGGCTGATCGAGCAGCACACCGACACCGCCGGGATGCTCGACGCCGCCGCGATCGCCGAGCTGGTGCCCGACCTCGCCGAGCGCGCCACCTGGGCCTGCGGGCCGGTCGGCATGCTCGAGGCGCTGGAGGAGCACTGGAGCGCCGCCGGCATCGCCGACCGGCTGTTCACCGAGCGCTTCCGGCCCACGGTCCTCGTCGCCGGCGAGGGCGGCACGGTGACCTTCACCAGGAACGGCACGAGCGTCGAGGCCGACGGGGCCACCCCGATCCTCGACGCCGCCGAGGACGCCGGCGTCCTGATGCCCAGCGGCTGCCGGATGGGCATCTGCTTCGGCTGCGTGCTGCCGCTGCGCGAGGGCGCCGTCCGGGACCTGCGCAACGGCGAGGTCACCACGGCCGCACCGGGTGACGGCGTACTGATCCAGACCTGCGTGAGCGCCGCCGCCGGCGCCTGCGACATCGACCACTGACCCCGCCCGACCCGAGGAGACGCACCGCATGACCGTTCTGCAGAAGAAGGCCGACAACCCGATCGAGCACCTCACCGCCGAGGACGTCGAGCTCCTCGGCAAGGAGCTCGACGACATCCGCCAGAGCGTGATCGACACGCGCGGCGAGAACGACGCCCGCTACATCCGCAAGGTCATCGACGTGCACCGCAAGATCGAGCTGGGCAGCCGCGCCGTCCTGCTCGCCTCGGGTTTCCCGCCCGCGTGGATCGTCGGGACGATCGGCCTCTCGGTCGCCAAGATCCTCGAGAACATGGAGATCGGGCACAACATCCTGCACGGCCAGTGGGACTGGATGCGGGACCCGAAGATCCACTCCACGACGTGGGAGTGGGACATGGCCAGCCCGGCCGAGCAGTGGAAGCACTCGCACAACGAGCTGCACCACACGTACACGAACGTGGTCGGCAAGGACAACGACCTCGGCTACGGCATCATGCGCGTCGACGAGGACCAGCCGTGGCAGCCGTTCCACCTCGGCCAGCCGATCTGGAGCTTCATCAACGCCTGCTTCTTCGAGTACGGGATCGCCGCCTACGACCTGGAGCTCGGCGCGGTCATCGCCAAGAAGCAGACGAAGGACCCGGAGTTCCGCAAGCGCGCCAAGGCCGTGCTGCGCAAGATCGGCGCCCAGGTGCGCAAGGACTACGTCATCCACCCGCTGCTGTCGGGCCCGAACTTCCTCTCCACGCTGGCGGCCAACTTCACCGCCAACCTGGTGCGCAACCTGTGGTCGAACTCGGTCATCCTCTGCGGGCACTTCCCCGAGGGCGTCGAGACCTTCGAGAAGAAGTCGATCGACGGCGAGACGCGCGGTGAGTGGTACCTGCGTCAGATGCTCGGCTCGGCCAACATCTCCGGCTCCAAGGCCATGCACATCATGACCGGGAACCTGTCCCACCAGATCGAGCACCACCTGTTCCCCGACCTGCCGAGCAACCGGTACGCCGAGATCGCGCCGAAGATCCGTGACCTGTTCGACCGCTACGGCCTCAACTACCACACCGCGCCGCTGCCGCAGCAGGTCGGCTCGGCCTGGCACAAGATCATCCGGCTCTCGCTGCCGAACGGCTGGCTGGAGCTGACCAACCGCCGCAACCTGCCCCAGCAGCTGGTGGTGCTCTACAAGATGACCACCGGCAGCCCCAAGGTCCGCCGTACGCTGCAGCGGAAGCTGACCGCGGGCGTCCGGCTGAGCCGGGCAGCGGCCGCCGCCGCCTGAGCGAGGCTGCCGCAGCACCCCGTTGAACGCCAGGGGCCCAGAACCACGTCGGTTCTGGGCCCCTGGCGTTCACTGCTCCACGGCCCGGGCCGCGCCCGGTCCCCTTGGCCCGGACGGCACGTGCTGCGGCTGGGGAACGCCCTGGGGGAGCCGCGGATCCGGACGCCGAGCCTGGCGCTGCCGTCCCGGGTCCCTCGAGGTCACAGGACGGCGTTGTCGCGCAGGAGGGACAGGACCTCGACCGTGCGGTGACCGCGCCACTCGAGGGCCGCGGCCGGGGAGTAGCTGTCGAAGTCGACCGCCCAGCCGCCGTCGGGCTGCTGCTGCGCGGCGACCCGCTCCAGCTCCCGCTCCACCACCCCGGGGTCGAACAGGCCGCGCGCGGGCCCATCCGGTCGCGGGGTGAAGTCCAGCGGGCGCATGTACTCGTCCGCTGCCCCGCCGGCGACGTGCACCAGCCCGTCGGCCGGGACGTGGACCCGGAGCTGCTCCACCAGCTCCCCCACCTCGTCGGGGCGGGTGCCCGCGGCGACGTCGAGGAACCGCGCCGCGAAGGCGAGCTCGAGGGCGTGTGGCTGCTCGCCGAGAGCGCGCACCGCCGCCAGGCAGTACGTGGTGGCCCGGTCGAGCCAGGGGTGCCCGGCGACGGCGGGGTCGTGCCGGGCGACCCGGTGTGCGCTCTCCGCGACGATGGCGGTGATCTGCAGCGAGGACGACCCCGGGTCGGCGGAGGCCCAGAACGGCGCGCAGCCGGCCGGGTCGGGCACCGGGAGGGCGAACGGCAGGCCGCCGTCGGGCAGCGTGACCGCCTCCAGCCAGTCGCACAGCTCGCGCGCCCGGGCGGTGGTGACCACCGGGGCCGCGTCGGCGAACGCCTCGAGGGCGTGCAGCGCCCCGCCCGGCTGGCTCGTGCGGGACCGCAGGTCGGGCTCCAGGCCCCAGCCGTAGCCGCCGTCGGGGTTGCGGTACCCCTCGACGGCGGCGAGGACGGCATCGGCGGCGTCCCTGCCGCCGTCCCCGAACAGCAGGTCGAAGCGGCGGCGGTCCAGCAGCCGGGCGTGCGTGGCCATGAAGCTGGCGGCGGCGGGCAGGTCGACGGTCATGCCCCTACCCTGGCCCGGACCACCGACATCGGCGCCGTGCTCCACGTGGAACGTCGCCCGCCGTCGACGTGGCGGACGCAGAGAGGCCCGGGGCGTCCAGCGCTCCGGGCCTCTCGGGGGGCCTGCTCCGTCAGTTCGCCATGTCCACGAAGCGGCTGTAGTGGCCCTGGAAGGCGACAGTGACGTTCGCGGTGGGGCCGTTACGGTGCTTCACCAGCATGATGTCGGCCTCACCCGCGCGCGGTGATTCCTTTTCGTACATGTCCTCGCGGTGGATCATCATGACCATGTCGGCGTCCTGCTCGATACTGTTATGAGTTGCGATTCCATTGGCCACGAAGTTGTGCCCACCAAGAACTGTGGCGTCGTAGACCTCCTCCTCGGCCCCCTGCTGGATGGAGACGATCTCGTCCCACAGGACGTCGTTGACCGCCTGAATCTCGAGCTCGGCGTCGTCGAGGACAGCCGCGATCCGGCCGAGCCGCTCACGACTGGGGGCGTGCTTCCACATCGCGCTGCCGTTGAAGGCCGAGCCCATGGCGGCGGCGAACGCCCGGTGGCTCATGCCCTTCTCCTCCAGCACCGCTCGCACGCGTTCCCACACCTGCACGGGCACCGTGTCGCCGTTGGGGTTACCCGACAGCTCCCGGACGATCTCCAACAGCCGCTCCGCCGCTGAGCCTCGGGCGCCGTGGACACCGATCTCGCCGAGGAACCGGCGCTGGTCGTCGCAGCCGCTGATGTCGAGCGTCCACCCGTCCCGGTAGCCGGACTTCTGCACCCGACGGATGCGGCAGGAGATGCCGAAGCGCAGCAGCAACCGCGAGAGGTCGTCGACGAGCTGGCGGCTGGTCGACGCGTAGTAGACCCGGCCGCCACGGCCGTTCTTGTTCACCGTGACGGAACCGTCGGTGGCCCACAGGTGGCGCAGGAAGAGCGCGATCTGCTTCTTGGGTAGCGAGAACACCGCCTGGGGCACGAACTTCTCGTGGCTGCGCAACCCGCAGAGGCCGAGCTCGTCGAGCCAGGCGGCGACCGGGTTCCGGCGACCGTGGGTCAACGGGAAAGGGGCACGCAGCCGCAGCGTGGTGCAGCGGGCGGCGGCGTAGTCATCCCGCACGGCCACGACGCCGAAGTGCAGCGCTGCGGTGGTGACCGCGCGCAGGTTCTCCTCGTCGATGGAGGCGTAGCGCAGCGGCTGGCGCTTCACGAAGCTGCCGTCACCGATCAGGTGGGCCAGCAGGACCACCTTCTCGTCCTCCCAGACCGTCATCCGGTCCGGCGCCGGCACGTGCCGCGGCACGGCGATGCGATCGCCAGGAGCCAGCTCCCCGAGCGGACGGAAGCCGTCGTAGGTCAGGAACGGGTGGTTGGCCGTCGCCCGGATCGTCTTGCCCGACGAGGTCGTCAGCTGCAGCACCGGCTTGCGGCCGGTGGAGAAGACGTGGGTGAGGTGCCGGCGGACGTAGCGCAGGTTGTCGTCCAGGGCCCACACGGGGACGTCGGTCGCCCCGCTCTCGAAGAGCTCGCCCATCGTCGTCTCGGCTCCGGTGTCGGCCCGCAGGACGCGGGTCTCGGCTGGCAGGCACCCCGACTCGCGGAGATCGGACAGCATCGGCTTCTTGTCCTGACGCTGCTCGGATCCACGGTTCAGCTGCGACATCGCGATGACGGGCACCTCGAGCTCCTTCGCCAGCAGCTTGAGGGCGCGGGAGAACTCCGAGACCTCCTGCTGGCGGCTCTCGACGCGCTTGCCGGACGTCATGAGCTGGAGGTAGTCGATGACCACGAGCTTGAGGTCGTTGCGCTGCTTGAGCCGCCGCGCCTTCGCCCGGATCTCCATCATCGTCATGTTGGGGGAGTCGTCGATGTAGAGCGGCGCGTCGGCGATCTCGCCCATCCGGCGGGCGAGCTTCGACCAGTCCTCGTCCGACAGGGTGCCGGCGCGCATGTGGTGCAGCGGCACCTTGGCCTCGGCCGAGAGCAATCGCATGGTGATCTCGTGCTTGCTCATTTCCAGCGAGAAGATGCACGTCGCCAAATGGTGTTTCACAGTGGCAGATCGCGCAATGTCAAGTCCCAGGGTACTTTTGCCCACTCCAGGCCTGGCCGCAATGACCACCATTTGTCCGGCTTGGAGACCGTTCGTCAGTTCGTCGAGGTCGCGGATGCCGGTGGGGACGCCGCGGGCCGTGCCGCCGCGGGACGCGATGGCGTCCAGCTCGTCCATCGTCGGCTGCAGGACGTCCTCGAGGCGCGAGTAGTCCTCGCTCATGCGCTTCTCGGTGACGTCGTAGATCTCCTGCTGGGCGCGGTCGACGATGTCGTCGACGTCGCCCTTCCCGCCGGCCGCGCCGTAGCCGAGCTGCACGACACGGGTGCCGGCCTCGACCAGCCGCCGGAGCACCGCCTGCTCGGCCACGATCGCGGCGTAGTAGCCGGCGTTGGCCGCCGTCGGCGTCGACTGGATCAGGGTGTGCAGGTAGACCGCGCCGCCCATCTTCGACAGCTGGTCGGTGCGGTTGAGCTCGGCCGCGACGGTGATGGCGTCGGCCGGCTCGCCCCGCCCGTACAGGTCGAGGATGCAGTCGAAGATCACCTGGTGCGCCGGCCGGTAGAAGTCCGGGCCCGCCAGCACCTCGACGACGTCGGCGATCGCGTCCTTGCTCAGCAGCATGCCGCCGAGCACCGACTGCTCCGCCGCGACGTCCTGCGGCGGCTGCCGGTCGTACTGCGGCGCCGTCGGGGTCGGTCGGCTGAAGTCGTCGGCCACCGCCACGGAGGTCCTCCATCCACTCACGGCGCACCCGCGCACAGGCCCCGGCGGGATCGCCGGGGCCTGGTGGGGGAAGCACCAGTACGCTGCACACCTGTCTCGAACGTGTGTTCGAGGTCTTCCTACCCCGGGGCACCGACAGTTCGGGCGGTCGCGGGGTCGAGGAGGACGTTAGGAAGTGCGGACGGACCAGTCCAACACCGGTGTGGGCGCGCTTCTGCACAACTTGTGGACAAGTCGGTGGACAGGGACGTGTCGACATGTGGAGACAGCGGGGGACGCCGTGGCGGCGTCCCCCGTATCCCGCCGCTGACCAGGGAGGAGACGACCCACCGGGTGTGGACGGGAGAAATTCCGGAGAAATCCGGGTGTCGCCCCCCGGCGTGTCGGAGGGGCGGGCGCAGGCGTCCCAGCGGTCACACGTCCACAGGTCGACACACCCGCACCGATCCGCCGCGAGGGCCGGGCCGAGCCAGGCGACCTGACGGCCCCAGGAACGCCGTGAGGGGCGCCGGACCGGAGTCCGGCGCCCCTCACGGGCGACTGTCCCCTCCAGGAGCGGGGGGAGCCTGTCAGCCGGGGACGACCTCGATGGTCAGCTGCGAGGTGACCTCCGGGTGCACGCGCACGGTCACCGTGTGCTGGCCGGTGGTCTTGATGCTGCTGGGCAGCTCCACCCGGCGCCGGTCGAGCGCGGGGCCGCCGGCGGCGGTCACGGCGTTGACGACGTCGGCGGTGGTGATGCGGCCGAACAGGCGGCCACCCTCACCGGCGCGCGCCGGCACCCGGACGGTCAGGCCGGACAGGCGCCCGGCCACGGCCTGCGCCTCCTCGAGCGACCGGACCTCGCGGGCGGCACGCGCCCGGCGCAGCGACTGGACCTGCTTCTCGGCACCGCGGGTGGCCTGGATGGCCAGGCCGCGGGGCAGGAGGTAGTTGCGGGCGTACCCGCCCTTGACCTCCACCGTGTCACCGGAGGACCCGAGACCGGTGACCTCCTGCGTCAGGATCAGCTTCTGGGTGCTCATGGTCAGCGCGCCGTCGAGGTGTAGGGCAGCAGGGCCATCTCACGGCTGTTCTTGACGGCCGTGGCGACGTCCCGCTGGTGCTGGCTGCAGTTGCCGCTCACGCGGCGGGCACGGATCTTGCCGCGGTCGGAGATGAACTTCCGCAGCAGCGTCGTGTCCTTGTAGTCGACGTAGGTCGCCTTGTCCTTGCAGAACTGGCAGACCTTCTTCTTGGGCTTGCGAACGGGGGGCTTGGCCACCGGGGTTCTCCAGAGAGTGAGGGGATGGAACGGCCCCCTCCCAGTCCCGCCCCGGAGGGCGAGAGGTGGGAGGACGGGGGCCTTTCTCAGAAGGGGGGCTCGTCGGACGGCGGGGCCGGGGTCGACCACGGGTCGCTGGACCCGCCGCCACCACCGAAGCCGCCACCGCCACCGCCGCCGAAACCGCCACCGCCCTCGCCACGGGAGGCCTTGGTGACCTTCGCGGTGGCGTAGCGGAGCGACGGGCCGATCTCGTCGACCTCGAGCTCGACGACGGTGCGCTTCTCGCCTTCCTTGGTCTCGAACGACCGCTGCTTGAGCCGGCCGGAGACGATCACCCGCGACCCGCGGGTCAGGGACTCGGCGACGTTCTCCGCCGCCTGCCGCCAGACGTTGCAGCGCAGGAAGAGCGCCTCGCCGTCCTTCCACTCCTGCGACTGGCGGTCGAAGGTCCGCGGCGTGGAGGCCACGGTGAAGTTGGCCACCGCGGCACCGGAGGGCGTGAAGCGCAGCTCCGGGTCCGACGTGAGGTTGCCGATGACGGTGATGACGGTCTCGCCGGCCATCGTCAGTGGACCTCGGGCCGCATCAGCTTCGTGCGCAGGACCGACTCGTTGAGGTTCAGCTGCCGGTCGAGCTCGGCCACCGCGGCGGGCGTGGCCTGGATGTCAACGACGGCGTAGATGCCCTCGACCTGCTTCTTGATCTCGTAGGCGAGCCGGCGGCGGCCCCAGATCTCGGTCTTCACGGTGCCACCGGAGTTGGTGACGACGGTGAGGAACCGGTCGAGGGAGGGAGCGATCGTGCGCTCCTCCAGGTCGGGGTCGAGGATGACCATCAGTTCGTAGTGACGCACGGAGAACCCCACCTCCTCTGGTCTGAGCGGCTGCAGGAGGTCTGCAGCAGGAGGGTCGTACACGCGTCGCGCGCCCCGCCCGGTGACGGCCACCGGTGGAACGCGCTCGGACCAGCCTACCAGCGCCGACAGCGAGCGCCGCCGCCGTCCACAGGTGCCGGCCGAGCAGGGCGGAACTCCGTCGGATGCCCGCCGTAGGGTCGCGGGGTGCCTGCTCACCCGATCGGCGTACACGTCGGACCCGGCCTGACCGAGGACAACGAGCTCGACGCCGGCGGCCCCCTGGCCCGCGCCGCGGAGATGGACGCCGACGGCGTCCAGGTCTTCCTGGCCGACCCGCAGGGCTGGACCGCGCCCAAGCCGCGCCCGGACGCCGCCGACCTGCTGGCCAGCGACGTGAAGGTCGTCGTCCACGCGCCCTACGTGCTCAACGTGGCGACGACGAACAACCGCATCCGCATCCCCAGCCGCAAGCTGCTGGCCGCGCACGCGAAGGCGGCCGCCGCGGTCGGGGCGGTGGGCATGGTGGTGCACGGCGGGCACGTGCTGGCCAAGGACGACCCGGCCGCCGGCGTCGCCAACTGGCGGAAGACCTTCGCCCGGCAGGCCGAGGACGGCGGCTTCCCCGTCCCGCTGCTCATCGAGAACACCGCCGGCGGCGGCAACGCCATGGCCCGCGAGCTGGACGCGCTGGCCCGGCTGTGGGATGCCGTGGGCGAGTTCGGCGCGGGCTTCGTGCTCGACACCTGCCACGCGTGGGCCGCCGGCTGGGACCTCGCCACCGCGGTGGACGACGTCCGCGCGATCACCGGCCGCGTCGACCTGGTGCACCTCAACAACAGCCGCGACCCGCAGGGCTCGAGCCGCGACCGGCACGCCCCGCTGACCGACGGCGAGATCCCGACGGAGCTGCTGGTCGAGGTCGCCCGGGCGGCCGACTGCCCTCTCGTCCTGGAGACGCCGGGAGACGCCGCCGGCCACGCCGAGGAGATCACCCTGCTCCGGCAGGCACTCGGCTGACGGACCACCGTTGTTCCACGTGGAGCACGGGACAGGGTGACGGTCCGGCGTCGTAGGGGACGGCACACAGCCGGGGTGGACCGGTCGCGGGGGCCCGGAGGGTCCCCCGGCCGGGACACGGGCAGCGGCTCAGCTCAGGTCGGGGACGGCACCTGGCCGCGGTGTGACCCGGAGGGTCACCACGTCCGGGGCGCCGTCCAGCGGGCCTCCGGCGGGGTCGTCGACGCCGGGCCAGCTGGTGCGGACGACGTCGTCGTCCGGCCGCCGCACCTCCCGGACGACGAGCACCATGAGCGCCACCAGGACGGCGTCGCGCACCAGGACGGCGAGGAAGAACCACTCCACCTCGACGCCGCGGTTCGCGGTGCCGAGGTAGTAGAGCATCGTCATCACCCACACCAGCGCCTCGCTGACCTGCCAGACCAGCAGCGAGCGCCACCGCGGCCGGGCCAGCACCGCCAGCGGCAGCAGCCAGAGCGCGTACTGCGGGCTGTAGACCTTGTTCAGCAGCAGGAAGGCGGCCACCAGCAGGAACGCCACCTGTGCCACCCGCGGGCGCACCGGTGCGGTGAGCACCAGCCAGGCGACCCCGGCGGCGAACGCGATCAGCAGCACGGCCACCACCGCGTTGAGCACCGACGGCGTCTCGCCCTCGGCGAGCGCCCCGTCGAGGACGCGGTTGTCGGTGCCTGTCAGCAGGATGTTCCAGATCGACTCGGGGTTGGCGGGGCGCTGCCGGCTGAAGGCGAAGAACCAGCCCCAGTTCTCCGGGGCCACCAGGGCCACCGGCAGGTTGACCAGCAGCCACGCCCCGACCGCCGCGAGCGCCGTCCGCAGCCAGGTCCGCAGCGCACCGGCCCGCAGGCACAGCAGGAACAGCGCGCCCAGCACGAGCACCGGGTAGAGCTTCGCGGCCACGCCGAGGCCGAACAGGGCCCCGGCGAGCACCGGGCGCTCCCGCGCCCACGCCCACATGCCCAGGGTGGTCAGCGCGACGGCCAGCAGGTCCCAGTTGTTGAACGCGTACACGAGCAGCACCGGGGACAGCGCCACCATCGCGGTGTCCCACGGCCGCCGGCCGGTCAGCGGGAGGACGGCGCGGGTCACGAGCAGCGCGCACAGCGCCATGAGCAGCGCGGTGACCACGGTGTAGCTCTGCACCGGCGGGACGACGGGCAGCACGCCGACGGCGGCGGCGAGTCCGTCGTACCAGCCGGAGAGCAGCGCGGCGAGCGCCATCACCGCCCCGGTGAGCACCGGGTACTCCACCCGCGCGTCGAGGTAGGGCAGCGCCCCCTCACCCTGCCCGTAGACGCCGAACAGCGGTACCGGGTCGGAGTAGCAGAGGTGGGTGTACTGCAGGGAGCCCGTCCAGTCACCGTCCGAGCAGGGCGCCTGCTTGAGCCAGGCCACCGCCAGCACGGTCGTGGTGAACAGCAGGCAGACCCGCAGGGGCGTCCAGAACGCCGCCCGCCCGACGACCGCGTGCCGGCCCCAGGGACCGCCGACCGCCTCGCTGGCCTGGGCCACGACCGGGTCGGTCCAGCTGGGGACGACGCGGTGGGGCCGGCCGTCCGCGCCCGGGGACGCCCTGCCCCTCGTCCCACCCGCCCCGTCCGCTGCTGCGGACGGGGCCGTCGGGATCGTGCTCATGCGGGTCAGTCTGCCCGCCGGAGGTCAGCCGCTCTGCTGACCGTCCTCCCCAGACTCCTCGGCGCTCTGTCCCGGCTGGGTGCCGATCCCACCGGGCGGCCCGGTCGTGATCGGGCCCGGCGGGTTCTGCGGTCCCTGCGGCGGGTTCTGCGGGTTCTGGGGGTTCTGCGGCGCGGGTGTCACCGGCGTCTCGGGGGCCGGCGTGGGGGTCGGCACCGGGGCGGGCGTCGGCTCCGGCTGCTGCGTCGGCTGGGCGGTCACCTGGGTCGGCGCCTGCGTCGCCGCCTGGGTCTCCGGCGCGGGCACGCCCACGCCGGTGTCCCCGCGGATGAGCGCCCGGTCGGGCAGGTCCTCCTCCGGCGTCCCCTCGAGCACGGTGTCCATGAAGGTCTGCCAGATGGCGCCCGGCAGGCCGGAGCCGTAGATGATCCGGCCGTTGGCGTCCTCGATCGGCTGGCTGGGGGAGTCGTTGCCCATCCACACCGCCGTGGAGATCGACGGGGTGAAGCCGACCATCCACGCGTCGGAGTTGTCCTCGCCCTGGCCCTGCGTGCCGGTCTTGCTGGCCACCTCGCGGCCGCCGTCAAGCGAGCGCCGCGAGTAGTCGGCGACGTCGGTCATCCCGTAGGTGACGTCGTTGACGACGTCGGCCTCGAAGACCTGGTCGCCGGCGTCGCCGTTGTAGTCGAGCAGGACCGCACCCTCGCTGTCGGTCACCCGGCTCACGAAGAAGGGCTCGTGCTCGACGCCGGTGGCCAGGGTGGCGAAGCCGTGCGCCTGGTCGATCGGCCGCATCTCGTACTGGCCGATGCCGATCGAGGCGCCGGTGGCCCCCGTCTCCGGGTCGGCCAGCACGGTGCTGCCCTCCAGCATGCCGCCGGACCACGTCTCCGGCAGGCCGGTGGCCTCGAGGATGTTCTCCCGCACCCGCTCCGCGCCGACCTCGTAGGCCAACCCGTAGTAGGTGGTGTTGAGCGACCGGGTCAGGGCCTCCCTGAGCGTGCAGGCGCCGCACGAGGCGCCGCCGGAGTTGCGGACGGGCAGGCCCGGGCGGTCGGGGAACTCCTGCGGGGAGGAGCCGTCCCGCCGGGCGTTGACACTAATGCCGTCCTCCAGGGCGGTGGCCAGCACGTAGGGCTTGACCGAGGACCCCGGCTGACGCTGGGCCTGGGCGTAGTCGACCGCGCCGTCACCGGCGCCGATGGGGCCGCCGTAGTAGGCGCGCACCGCACCGGTCTGCGGGTCGATCGCCACGAGCGCCTCGCGCAGGGTGTCCGGCTCGCCCTCCATCACCTCGGCGACGGAGGAGATGGCGGCGTCCTGGTAGCGCTTGTCGACCGTGGTGGTGATGCGCAGACCGCCGGCCCGGATCTGCTGCTCGTCGTAGCCCTTGGCCTCCAGCTCGGAGATGGCGCGCTGGACGACCAGGCCCTCCGGGCCGCTGGGGATACCGAGGTTCGAGCCCATGCGCGGGAGGACCGGCGGGAAGACCGAGGCCTCCCGCTCCTGCTCGGTCAGCCAGCCCTCCTCGACCATCGCGTCGAGCACCAGGCCCCAGCGGTCCAGCGACCCCTCGGGGTTGGACTCCGGGTCGTAGTGGGAGGGGCTGCGGACGAGGACGGCGAGCACCGCGCCCTGCTGGGCGGTCAGCTGGCTGGCCGGCACGCCGAAGTAGGTGTTGGCCGCCGCCTCGATGCCGTAGGCCCCGCGGCCGAAGTAGATCGTGTTGAGGTAGTTCTCGAGGATCTCGTTCTTCTCGTACTCGTTGTCGAGCTTGACCGCGAGGAAGAGCTCCTGGAACTTGCGGCTGAACGTCTGCTCCGACGTCAGGAAGGCGTTCTTCACGTACTGCTGGGTGATGGTCGAGCCACCCTGCGTCGAGCCGCCGGTCAGGTTGTTCCACGCGGCGCGCACGATGCCCGTCGCCGAGATGCCCGGGTCGGTGTAGAAGCTGCGGTTCTCGGCCGCCAGGATCGCCTCGCGAGCGGGCTCGGAGACCTCGGCGAGCGGCACGTTGGTGCGGTTCTCCGCGCCGAGCCGGGCCATCTCGGTGGTGCCGTCGGCGTAGTAGACGACCGTCGTCTGGGCGTTCTGCACCGAGCTGGGGTCGGGTACCTCGGTCGTGGCGTAGACGACGCCGACGAAGACGCCGAGCAGCACGAAGGCGCCCGCGAGCGCGCCGAGGAGGGCCTTGAGCCGGCGCTTGCGGCGCTGCTTCATCGTCCGCGCGGCCTTGCCGGCGGGGCGGGCACCCTTGGCGGCCGGGCCGGAGCGGGACGCCGTCGTCCGCGCCCCGCGGCCCGCGGGTGGCCGGCCGCGGCCTGCCGGTGGCCGGCCGCCTCCGCCCGTCCCGCCGGCGGTGCGACCGGACGGCGGACGGCGGACCGAGCCGCTGCGCGGCCCGACCGGTGAGGTCTCGTCGTGGGGAGGCACGCGGGGCCCCTCTCTGGTTGGGTCTGGGTGGGCGCGCGGACGCAGACGACGTCCGGCACCCAGGGTGGTGTCTTCAGCTGGACGAGCGGGGGCGACCCGCGGCACAGCGAGGCCCACCGTGTACCAACGACCACAGAGGGCGTCGGGTGTTCCCTCTGTGACGCGTACTACTCCGTGGCCGCCCGTCGCCGCGTCCGGCGCGGCTGACGGCCGGGGTCGGGTTCGGCCCCCAGGACGTACGAGCAGTCCAGGTGGTTCCAGCCGCACCCGCGGCACACCTGGACGGCGTAGACGGAGAACTCCTCCTGCGCCCCGTCCATCCGGGCGAGCTCGGCCTGCGTCTTCGCCTGGCCGGCCGTGGGGCCGAGGTGCTCCCCGTAGACGTAGCTCACCAGCGTGAGCCGCTCCTTGCGGCACACCGGGCAGGCGACGTCGGTCGCCTCGCCGTGGTACTTCGCCGCCCGGGTCAGGTACGGACTGGCGTCGCAGACCTCGAACAGGCCCGTGCGGCCGGCGTGCACGTCGGCGAGGACGGCTCGCCGCTGCAGCGAGTAGTCCACGACGGATCGACGTCCGGGCACGGCGCCAATGTACGCACCGCGGGGGACCCCGGAAGCCTCCGCCGACATCCTCACCCGTCCTCCGGGCCCGGCCAGAGGCTCGCGCGGCCTGGTGACCGGATGGCACGGCCCCGCTGCTCGAAGGACCCCGGCCCTCGTGCAGGGTCCCGCCGCGAGCGTGCGAGCGGTGAGGGGCAAGGGGGTCTTTGATGTATCGTCCCGATACATCGATCCGCAGGACGGCGAGGAGGGGAACGTGCTCGAGTTCGCCATCCTCGGCCTGCTGCACCAGTCGCCGATGCACGGCTACGAGCTGCGCAAACAGCTCGCCCAGGTGCTCGGCGGGCTGCGCAGCATCTCCTACGGCTCGCTCTATCCCGCGCTCAAGCGCCTGCACGCGGCCGGGTACGTCACGACGGACGAGCCGGACCCGCGCGCCCCCCTGCCGGCCGACGCCCCACCCCTGACCGGCCGGCGGGGCAAGGTGGTCTACACGATCACCGCGGAGGGCAAGGAGCGCTTCCACGAGCTGGTCGGCCAGGCCGGCCCGGAGGCGTACGACGACGGCGGGCTCTTCGGCGTCCGCCTGGCGTTCTTCCGGCACACCGCCGCCGACGTCCGGCTGCGGATCCTGGAGGGCCGCCGCAGGACCGTCGAGCGCCAGCGCGAGGGCCTGCGGGCCTCGCTGAGCCGGACCCGCGAGCGCCTCGACCGCTACACCCTCGAACTCCAGCGCCACGGCCTGGAGTCGGTCGACCGGGAGGTCCGCTGGCTGGCGGAGCTCATCGACCGCGAGCTGGACGAGAGCCAGCGGCGCCGAGCCGACGGCGCCGACCCCGGGCACCGCCCGGCACCCCCGGACGAGTCGCCGCCCCGGCCCTGAGCGATCCGTCCCCGACCGACCCGGCGGGAGAGCTCCGCGCCGGCCCCAGCAGGACCGTCCGCGGTCCGCGCCCACCGACCGCATCCGGTCTGCGAAGAAGAAGGAGAACCCATGGGATCCGTCAAGGTCGCCATCGTCGGCGTCGGCAACTGCGCCGCCTCGCTGGTGCAGGGTGTCCACTACTACCGCGACGCCGACGAGACGACGTCGGTGCCGGGCCTGATGCACGTCCGCTTCGGCGAGTACCACGTCAGGGACGTGGAGTTCGTCGCGGCGTTCGACGTCGACGCCAAGAAGGTCGGCCGCGACCTCTCCGAGGCGATCGTGGCGAGCGAGAACAACACGATCACGATCTGCGACGTCCCGCCGCTGGGCGTGACCGTGCAGCGCGGCACCACCCTCGACGGCCTCGGCAAGTACTACCGGGCGACGATCGAGGAGTCCGACGAGGAGCCGGTGGACGTCGTCGCGGCGCTGCGCGAGTCGGGCGCCGACGTGTTGGTCTGCTACCTGCCGGTCGGCTCGCAGCAGGCCGCCGAGTTCTACGCGCAGTGCGCGCTGGACGCCGGCGTGGCCTTCGTCAACGCGCTGCCGGTCTTCATCGCCGGGACGCCGGAGTGGGCCGAGAAGTTCACCGCCGCCGGGGTGCCGATCGTCGGCGACGACATCAAGAGCCAGGTCGGCGCCACCATCACCCACCGGGTGCTGGCCAAGCTGTTCGAGGACCGCGGCGTGCAGCTGGACCGCACGATGCAGCTCAACGTCGGCGGCAACATGGACTTCAAGAACATGCTCGAGCGCGAGCGCCTGGAGTCCAAGAAGATCTCCAAGACCCAGGCGGTCACCAGCCAGGTCGACCGGGACATGGGCACCGACAACGTGCACATCGGCCCGTCGGACCACGTGCCGTGGCTGTCGGACCGCAAGTGGGCCTACGTGCGCCTCGAGGGCCGCGCGTTCGGCGACGTCCCGCTGAACCTGGAGTACAAGCTCGAGGTCTGGGACTCCCCGAACTCGGCCGGCATCATCATCGACGCGGTCCGCGCCGCGAAGATCGCCAAGGACCGCGGGATCGGCGGCCCGATCCTCTCCGCGTCGTCCTACTTCATGAAGAGCCCGCCGGTGCAGTACAGCGACACCGAGGCCCGTGACGCCGTCGAGGCGTTCATCCGGGGTGACTGAGAGGACCCCGCGTCCCCCCGCCACTCGCACGCTCGCGGCGGTGCCCTGACGCGGGGCCGTTCCAGCACTGACCGCAGGGCCCGTCATCCGCATGGATGGCGGGCCCTGTCGCGTACGGGGGCGTCCGCGTGGGACGGCGTCGGCGACCAGGCCGGATGCCTACGCTGGCCGCATGCCCGCGCGTCGCCGTCCGCTGCTCCCCGCGCTGGGACTGACGGTGGCGCTCCTGGCCGGCTGCGTGGGCGCCGACGAGCGCGCGGAGGGCGCACCGGTCACCGAGGAGGAGGCCGGCCTCCTGGCGCAGCTGCTGGCCGACAACCACGAGCGGGGCGGCGCCGACTTCGTGGTCACCGCGCCCTACGGCGAGGACACGGTGCTCACCCTGACCGGCGAGGTGGACCTCGCCGGCGGGGCCGGGCGTGCGCAGGCGGTCACCTCCTACGGCGACGGCCGGCCCGACGACACCCGCACGCTGTTCTTCACCGCCGACGAGCTGTGGTTCGGCGAGGTCCCGGGCCTGGCCGCCGCGCTGGGCGCCGAGGGGCTGCCGGAGGCCTCCTACGTGCGCCGTCCGGTCGAGCTGGGGGAGCAGGCGCCGCTGGTCGACGTCCTGACCCGGGTGGTGCTCAACCTCTCCGCCGAGGAGGCCGACGACGCCGGCGCGTTCCGTGGCGCGGGCTACACGTGGGAGGGCGACCGCTCGATCGACGGCGAGCTGGCGCAGCTGTACGCCTCCGAGGCCGGCTGGTCGGTCGCGGTCGACCGGTCCAGCGACCTGCTGGTGCAGTACCGCACCCCGCTGCCGGGTCAGGAGTTCGAGGTGACGGTGACGCTGTCGGACCACGGGCCGCGGGAGATCGTGCTGCCGGCCGAGGGGGAGTCCGTGGACGGGGCGGCGCACCCGGAGGTGGCGGCGACCGTCGGCCTGTGACAGGACCGGGACATGGGGGAGGGGGCGGCCTCTTCCCCAGACCGCCCCCTCCCACGACGTTCCTACCAGATGCGGGTCGTCCGCGCACCGGGTGACACGCGGGTCAGTTCGCGGTCGGGTCGGCCGGCGCGGTCGACAGCACGGCCAGCCGCCCGGTCTGGCGGCCCATCACCCGGCGCCACAGCTCCGGGCCGGCCAGCTCGCTGAGCACGTCGTCCGGGCTGCCGGGCACGCAGGCCCAGGCGCCCTCGGCGATCTCCCCGGCCAGCTGGCCCGGCGACCAGCCCGCGTAGCCGGCGAACACCCTCAGGCCCCGGACCCGGCCGGCCAGGTCGTCGGGGTCGGCGTCGAGGTCGACCAGGTGGACGTCGCCGGCGACCCGCCGCAGGCCGCAGTCCGCACCCGGATCCCCGCAGACGGCCAGGCACAGGGCGGTGTCGGTCTCGCAGGGGCCGCCCACGTGGAACACCCCGGGGTCGACGGCGAGGTCGCACCAGCCGGGCAGCACGTCGCGGATCTCCACCTGGCTCGGCCGCCCCAGCACCACGCCCAGCGTGCCGCTCTCGTTGTGGTCGAGCACGAAGACGACCGTGCCCGCGAAGGTCGGGTCGGTCAGGTTCGGCATCGCCACGAGCAGCGAGCCCGGGCGGACGTCGTCCAGGGAGCCCGTCGACAGCGCGGGCACCGCGTCCGGACGGCGCCGCCCCGTCGCGGGCCGCGCCGGCGGCCCCGACTCGGGATCGGGCGAGGACGGGGGAGTCATCGGTCCCAGTGTGCCCCACCGGAACGCCGCCCGGCGGCAGGAGCTCCCCCCGCCGGGGAGGGACCTTCGGCCCGTCGTCCACCCTGTGCGGAGGAGCGGCCACCGTAGGGTGACCGGGTGCGGCAGGCGGGGACGACCCTGCGGTCCCTCCTGGCCCGGCGGGACTTCCGCCGGCTGCTCGCCACGCGCCTGTCCGCCCAGTTCGGGGACGGCGTGCTGCAGGCCGCCCTCGCCGGCACCCTCCTGTTCGACCCGCAGCGCGCGGCCGACCCGGTCGACGTCGCCGCGGGGTTCGCCGTCCTGCTGCTGCCGTACTCACTCGTGGGGCCCTTCGCCGGTGTCTGGCTGGACCGGTGGCGCCGACGGCAGGTGCTGGTGCACGCCGACCTGCTGCGCGCCGGGCTGGTCGCCGTCCTGGCCCTGCTCGTGGCCGGCGGGTCGGTCGGCGCGCCGTTCCTGCTCACCGGCCTGGTGCTGTTCTCTGTCGCCCGGTTCGTGCTCTCGGCGCTCTCGGCGTCCCTGCCGCACACGGCGAGCGACCTGGTGCCGGCCAACGCGCTGTCGACGACGTCCGGCGCGGTGGCCACCGTGGCCGGCGGTGCGGCCGCGATCGCGGTGCAGCAGGTCACCGGCCCGCTCGGGGACGCCGGCGCCGCGCTGCTGACCCTGTCCGCGGCCGGGCCCTACCTGCTCGCCGCCGTGCTGGCCACCGGCTTCCCCCGCGGTGCGCTCGGGCCGGACGCCGGCGCCGCGCGGCCGTCCGCGCGGCAGGTGGTGGCGGGGATGGTGGCCGGCGCCCGGCACGTGCGCGCCCGCCCGCCGGCCGGGACCGCGCTGGCCGTCATCACCGTGCACCGGCTCTGCTTCGGCCTGGTCACGCTGGTGACCCTGCTGTTCTCCCGCGCCACCGGCGGCGGCCTGCTGGGGGCGGGCGCGACGCTCGTGGCGGGTGCCTGCGGCACGCTGCTGGCGGCCGCCGTCACGCCGGTCGCCGTCCGCCGGCTGGGGACGGCGCGGTGGGTGACCCTCCTGCTGGGCCTCGGTGGCCCGCTGCTGACGGCGCTGGCCCTGCCCTTCCTCCCGTGGACCGTCGTCCTGGCCGGCGCGGTGCTCGGCTTCCTCGGGCAGGGCGTGAAGATCTGCGTGGACGCCACGCTGCAGCGGGTGGTCGACGACGACGTCCGCGGCCGGGTGTTCTCCGTCTACGACATGCTGGTCAACGTCAGCTACGTGGCCGCGCTGCTGGTGGCGGCGTACCTGCTGCCGCCGGACGGCGTGTCCCCGCCCGCCGTGCTCGCCGTCGGTGCGGCCTACGTCGTCACCGCCCTGCACGCCGCCCGGTCTGCACTGCCCCGCTGAGCCGGGGAGCGGCACCCGCTCATGACGATCCGGTGACGTGTTCCGAGGAGGGCCATCGCGCCTCGGGCGGGGGGTACTGAACGTCCACGAAGGGAGCCGGTGGGAGGCGGACCGGCTCGTCGGCGCAGGGCCGTGCCCCGCGGACACGTCGGCGCCGGAGGCGAACGGCCCACGACAGTCCAGGAGGTCGAGGTCCATGACCAGGACGACCGGAGCACACCCCGTCGACAGCGATCGGAGGAACGGCGGCAAGAAGTGGCTGTGGGTGCTGCTGGCCCTGCTCGCCCTGCTGATCGTCCTGCTCGTCGTCTTCTTCGCTGCCGGGTGGCTCACACTCGACTTCACCGGCGGGGACGTCGACGTGGACGCCCCCGAGGTGGACGTCGGCACCGACCTGCCCGACGTGGACGTCGATCCCGGCGAGTTGCCCGACGTGGACGTCGAGCAGTCGCCGGACAACTGACGGCGCTCGTCACCCGTCGGGGTGCCGCGCGGCCCACCAGGTGCGCAGCTCGGCCTCGGCCTCCCCCGGCTCCAGCGGACCCCGCTCGAGCCGCAGGTCCTTGAGGTGCTTCCAGGCCTCGCCGACCTCGCGGCCCGGCGGGATCCCGAGGATCGCCATGATCGCGTTGCCGTCGAGGTCCGGGCGCACCCGTGCGAGGTCCTCGGCGGCCGACAGTTCGGCGATCCGCTGCTCGAGCGAGTCGTAGGTGGCCGACAGCGCCGCGGCCCGCCGCTTGTTGCGGGTCGTGCAGTCCGAGCGCACCAGCTTGTGCAGCCGCGGCAGCAGGTCGCCGGCGTCGGTGACGTAGCGGCGGACGGCGGAGTCGGTCCACTCGCCGCGGCCGTAGCCGTGGAAGCGCAGGTGCAGGAAGGTCAGCCGGGCGACGGCCTCGGTGACCTCCTTGGAGTACCGCAGCGCCTGCAGCCGCTTGCGGACCAGCTTCGCCCCGACCACCTCGTGGTGGTGGAAGGACACCCGGCCGCGCGGCTCGTGCCGCCGGGTGGCCGGCTTGCCGATGTCGTGCAGCAGCGCCGCCAGCCGCAGCACCAGGTCCGGGGACTCGTGCTCCGGATCCGCCTCCTCGAGCGCGATCGCCTGGTCCAGCACCGTCAGCGAGTGGCTGTAGACGTCCTTGTGCTGGTGGTGCTCGTCGATCTCCATCCGCAGCGCGGAGAGCTCCGGCAGGACGTACTCGGCCAGACCGGTGCCGACGAACAGCTCCAGCGCGGCCCGCGGCGAGTGCTGCAGCAGGGTCTTGGACAGCTCCACCTGCACCCGCTCCGGCGTGATCCGCTCCAGCGCACCGGACATCGACGTCATCGCCTCGACCACCTCGTCGACCGGGGTCAGGCCGAGCTGCGCGACGAACCGGACGGCGCGCAGCATCCGCAGCGGGTCGTCGGCGAAGGAGTCCACCGCGGCACCCGGCGTCCGCAGCCGCCCGGCCAGCAGGTCGCCGAGGCCGCCGTACGGGTCGGTCACCGTGCGGTCGGGACCGAGCGAGACGGCCATCGCGTTGACGGTGAAGTCGCGGCGGGCCAGGTCGTCGACGAGCGAGTCGCCCCAGGCCACCTCCGGGTTCCGCGACTCGCGGTCGTAGCGGTCGGCGCGGAAGGTGGTGATCTCCAGCCGGACGCCGTCGACCTCGGCGCCCACCGTGCCGAACGCGATGCCGGTGTTCCACGTGGAACTGGCGAGCCCCCGCAGCAGCTGCAGGACCTGCTCCGGCCGGGCGTCCGTGGTGACGTCGAGGTCGCCGGGCACGCGCGGCGCCCCGGACCCGGCGGACAGCAGCGCGTCGCGCACCGAGCCACCCACCAGGTGCACCTCGAAGCCGGCGGCGGTGAAGCGCTCACCGAGCCGGGTGAGCACGGGGGAGAGGTCGACGAGCTCCCGCACGGTCTCCTGGACGGCGGGCGGCACCGGGCCGGCTGTCATCGGACGGGGAGGCTCACCGGACACGACGATCCAGGGTAGTGGCGTGCCGGATGGAGTCCGATCCGGCTCCGCGCCCCGTGGGAGGACCCAGGGCGCCCCGCGGTCGCCCGGTTCCTCGCTCACCGGCGCTCGCTACGATGCCCACTCCCTGCCGGCGCCCCTTCGCTGCGATGCTCCCTGAGCTGTCGCCGGACGCGCGCTACCCTCCTCGCATGGCTGGGACGGGTGGTCGAGGGCGCCCCGGCCGCCGGTTGCGCCGGGTCGACGAGACCTCCGCCGGGGGCCTGGTGGTGGCCGACGACCCCATCACGGGGCCGCGCGCCGCCCTCATCGGCCGCACCGACCGCCGCGGCCGGCTGCTCTGGTCGCTGCCCAAGGGCCACATCGAGGAGGGCGAGACCCCGGAGGACACCGCCGTCCGGGAGGTCGCCGAGGAGACCGGCATCATCGGCGAGGTCGTCGCCCCGCTGGGCATCATCGACTTCTGGTTCGTCGCCGACGGCCGCCGCGTGCACAAGACCGTGCACCACTTCCTGCTCCGCGCCATCGGAGGAGCCCTGTCCGACGCCGACATCGAGGTGACCGAGGTCGCCTGGGTGCCCCTCGACGAGCTGGGCGCCCGGCTCGCCTACGCCGACGAGCGCGCGCTGGTCGAGCGGGCGCCCGCGCTGCTCGCCGACAGCGCGTGAGCGGGCCGGCGAGCTCACCGGCAGGCACGGCGGCCGCCCGGCTCCCCGCGGCGACGAGCCGGGGCGAGGAGCCGGAGTGAGGCGGCGGTCGGCTGCCGGAGGCGCCGCCCGCCGGTCCGTCCCGCCGAGCCCCTGCCGCGCCGCCCGCCGGACGACGCTCGCCGTCGGCCTGGCCGGGCTGCTCACCGCCCCCCTCGTCGCGCTGGCGCCCACCGCGGCCGCCGCGCCCGCGACCCCGGCCCCCGGTGCGGAGGAGGCCGCGGACGACCGCCCGGTGCGCGTCGAGCTCACCCGCCTGGACCCCCGCACCCTCGCCCCGGGCGCTCCGGTCACCATCGAGGGCCGGCTGACCAACACCGGCACCGAGACGCTCGCCGACCTCGACGTGCGGCTGCAGCGCGGCGAGCTGCTGGCCGGCCGCGCGGACCTGCAGGCCGTCGCCGACGACCCCGACCCGACGGCCGTCGTCTCGACGCCGTTCCAGGCCGTCGCCGGCGAGCTGCGCCCCCGCGACTCGGTGTCCTTCACCCTCACCACGACCACCGACGCGCTGGCGATCGACCGCGACGGCGTCTACCCGGTGCTGCTCAACCTCAACGGCATCGGCTCCGACGGGGAGCGCCGCCGGGTCGGGGAGCTGACCACCTACCTCGTCCGGCCGCCGGTGCTGCCGGCCACGCCGACCAGCGTCGCCTGGCTGTGGCCCCTGGTCGAACGCACCCACCGCGACGCCTCCGGCGCGTTCGTCGACGACGGGCTGACCGACGAGGTGGCGACCGGCGGACGGCTGGACCGGGCCCTGGCCACCGTGGAACGGCTGCCCGAGACCGTTCCCCCCGAGGGCGGGGAGCCGGCGCCGGTCGTCCCGGTGACGCTCGCCGTGGACCCCGCGCTGGTCGAGGAGCTCCGGCTCATGGCCGACGGCCCCTACGCCGTCGCCGGCGAGGAGGACGCGGGGACCGGCACCGACGAGGCCGCCGCCTTCCTCGCGCGGCTGCGGGCCGTCGCCGCCGACCACCCGGTCGTCGCGCTGCCCTACGGCGACGTGGACGCCGACGCCCTCACCGCGGCCGGCCTCTCGGAGGTGGTCACCCGCAGCCTCCCGGGCAGCCCCGACGGAACGGCGCAGGACGACCCCGGCGCCCCGACCGCGCCGCCGGCCACCGCGCCGGCCGAGGCCGGGGGCACGGCCGGTGCCGGCATCCTCCGCGAGGTCCTGGGCGTCGACGCGCGCACCGACCTGGCCTGGTCGGTCGGCGGCTCGCTGCGCCCGGAGACGCTCGGCGTGCTGGCCGACGGCGGCGTCGAGGAGGTCGTCCTCGCCCCCAGCGGGCTCACCGACGGCTCGGCCGCCGTCGGCCTGGACGGCCCCGCCACGGCGCGGACGACGGTGCCCACCGGGGACGGCACGGTCGACGCCCTGGTCGCCGACAGCACGCTCGGCCGGCTGGCCGGCGCCGCGGCCCTGGCCCCGGGCGGTCCCCGCGCCGCCGAGCAGCGCTCCGTCGCCGAGCTCGCGCTGCTCACCCTGCGGTCCGGCGACGCCGCGGCGGGGCAGAGCCTGCTGGTGGCCCCGCCGCGCGAGGTCGACGCCAACCCCGCCGGCGTGAGCGCCATGATGGCCGCATCCGCGCAGCTCCCGGGGCTGCGGCCGGTCACCGTGGCCCAGCTCGGCGACGGCCCGGTCGCCGACGCCGGCGAGCTCGTGACGCCCGAGGACGCCGGCGGGCTCGAGCCCGCCGGCATGGCCGACGTCACCGCCGCGATCACCGTCCGCAACCAGCTCGCCGGCGCGGTCGTCGGCGACGCGGACGCGGCGCTGGCTCCCTGGGACGCCGCGACCGCCCGGGCCACCTCGGCGGCCTGGCGGGACGACCCCGCGGCGTTCGCCGCGGCCGCCGCGGACCTGCGGACGACGGTGAGCGGGCTGCTCGAGCGGGTCACCCTGCTCTCCCCGGCCGACGGCACCTACAGCCTGGCCTCCAGCGACGCCCCGCTCGTGCTCACCGTCCGCAACGACCTGCCCTTCGCACTGCGCGTGCAGCTGCGGGTGCAGACCCGCGGCAACGCCCTGGCGGTGGGCGACCTCGGCGACCAGGTCCTCGGCCCCGAGCAGCGGACGACGCTGACGGTCCCGACCGAGGTGCGCCAGTCCGGCCGCTTCGGCGTCGCCGCCACGCTGACCACCCCGGACGGCGCACCCCTGGGTGACCCGGTGGAGCTGCAGGTGCAGAGCACCGCGTACGGGACGATCTCGGTGGTCATCACGATCGGCGCGGCGGCGCTGCTCGGGCTGCTGTTCCTGCGCCGGCTGGTGCGCTTCCTGGTGCGCCGCCGCCACGGCACCCCCGGCGACGAGGACGGCGACCTGCCCGGCGGCCCGGCGCCCGAGGGCGCGGCGGTCCCGCTGCCCCCGACGCGGAGCCCCGTGTGAGCGAGCGTGCGAGCTCACCCGATGAGCAGAGCAGCCCCGCGCACTCGGCCGCCGAGCGCCAGCGAGGCGGGCTCGTGAGCGAGCTCGTGAGCTCACCCAATGAGCGGAGCAGCCCCGCGGCCGCCGAGCGCCGGCCAGGCGGCCCGGTCAGCGAGCGTCCCGTGGAGGAGCAGCCGCGCCGTCCGCTGCCCCCCGTGCCGCCGCCTCCTGCGGGCCCGCGCCGGCCGGCCGGCGACCGTGCGCGGCGCGAGCCGCCCCGGGTGGCCGGACCGGGGACCCCGCCGGCCCTGCCGCTGCCCCCGCCGCCCTACCCGAGGGCGACGCCCGGCGGCCGGCCGCTGCCGCCGGTCCCACCGCCGGCGCCGCGCGTCCGCGGCCTGCCCCCGGTACCGCCGCCGCGGCGCACCTCGCGGTGGGTGCCGGGACCCGACGACACCCAGCTGATCCCGGTGCTGCCCGCGGTGCCGCAGCCGGTCGACGAGACCGACGAGGAGGTCGAGGCCCGCGAGGGCCGGCCCGGTGCCAGCCGCGGCATCCTGCGCGCCGCCGGGACGATGGCGGTGGCCACGCTGGTCTCCCGCATCACCGGGCTGCTGCGCACGATGGTGCTCACCGCGGCGCTGGGCGTCGGCCTCGTCGGCGACGCCTACAACACCTCGAACACGCTGCCCAACATCGTCTACGAGCTGCTGCTCGGCGGGGTGCTGACCTCGGTCGTCGTCCCGCTGCTCGTGCGCGCCCAGGAGCGGGACGACGACGACGGCGCCGCGTACGCCCAGCGGCTGGCCACGGTCGCCACCACGGGGCTGGTCGTCGTCACCGGCCTGGCGATCCTGGCCGCACCCCTGCTGACCTCGCTGTACGGCCTCGGCGACGATCCCGAGCAGTACCGGCTGGCGACCTGGCTGGCCCGCATCCTGCTGGTCGAGATCGTCTTCTACGGCCTGGGGGCCCTGGCGCAGGCGATCCTCAACTCGCGCGGGGTGTTCGGTCCGCCGGCCTGGGCGCCGGTGCTCAACAACGTCGTCGTCATCGCCACCGGCCTGCTCTTCCTCGCCGCTGCCGGCCCCGGGGAGCTCACGCCGGTGACCATCACCGCCGGGCAGGTGTGGCTGCTGGGCGTCGGCACCACGCTGGGCATCGCCGTCCAGGCGCTGGTGCTGCTGCCGCTGCTGCGCCGGGCCGGCGTCCCGCTGCGCCCCCGCTGGGGGCTGCGCGACACCGGCCTGGGCGAGGCGGCCTCCCTCGGCCTCTGGGTGATCGGCTACGTGGCGGTCAGCCAGGTCGGCGTGGTCGTGGCCACCCGCATCGCCAACGCCGCCGGGCGCGCGGACGGGCTGGGCTCGATCGGCTTCGCCAACGCCAGCCTGCTGTTCCAGATGCCCTACGGGATCATCGGCGTCGCGCTGCTGACCGCGCTGGTGCCGCGGATGAGCCGGGCCGCCGCGCGCGCCGACGTCCCCGGTGTGGTGCGCGACCTCTCCCTCGGCACGCGCCTGTCGGCCCTCGGACTGCTGCCGGTCAGCGCCGCGCTGACCGTGCTGGGCCCGGCGCTGGCCGTCGTGGCCTTCGCCCGCGGCAACACCGGCCTCGAGGAGGCCCGCGCCATCGGCGTCGCGCTGGCCGTCGGCGCCTTCGGGCTGCTGCCCATGGCGGTGACCCTGCTGCAGCTGCGGGTCTTCTACGCCATGAAGGACTCGCGCACCCCCACGCTGATCCAGCTGGGGATGGTCTCCGTCCGGGTGCCGCTGCTCCTGCTCGTGCCGGTCGTCGTCCCCCCGGAGCGGGTGGTGGCCGGGCTGATGCTGGTCACCAGCCTCACCTACGTGGCCGGCTGGGGGATCGGGCACCTCGTCCTGCGCCGCCGGCTCGGGACGCTGGACACCCGCGCCACCCTGCCGCCGGTGCTGCGCGTCGCCGCGGTCGCGGTCGTCGCGGGCCTGCTGGGGCACCTCGCGGTCTCCCTGGCCGACGGTGCGCTGGGCCCCTCGGTGGCAGGGTCGCTCGGCCTCCTGCTGCTCGGTACCGTGGTCATCGGCATCGCGACCCTCGGAGGGCTCGTGCTCGCCCGCGTCCCCGAGCTGCAGGAGCCCCTGGCGGCCGTTCGGGCCCGGCTGGGGCGCAGGTGAGCAGCGCGGCGCCGCCGCCGGGGCAACCCAGCCGCCGGCCGGGACGGGACAGGGGGCCGGGCGCACCGATGACGTCCACGATCACCGGGCTCCCCGACCGGTACCGCCCCCTGGACGAGGTGGGCCCGACCGAGACCACCGCCACCGGGGTCATCCGCTGCTGGCGGGCCAAGGACCGGATCCTCAACCGCGACGTCGCCATCCGCGTGCACACCCCCGGCGGCCCGGCCGCCCGCGAGTGGATCACCCGGGCGCTGACCGCCGGCGGGCTGGCCACGCCCGCGCTGGCGATGGTCTACGACGCCGCCGAGGGCAGCGGCGACGGGCAGACCCCGGGCGGCGCCGCCTACGTCGTCAACGAGTGGATCGAGGGCCGCACCCTCGCCGAGAGCCTCGCCGGCGGCCCCATGCCCGAGCGCGAGGCGCGCACCGTGCTGCGCCGGCTGGCCGAGGGCGTCGCCGCGGCCCACCGGGTGGGGCTGGCCGTCGGTGGGCTCACCCCGGAGACCGTCGTCCTGCGGCCCAACGGGCTGGTCGGCCTGCGCTCGGTGCCCGCCGCCAGCGGCAGCGTCCAGGGCGACGTCGCGGCCCTCGGGGAGCTGCTGGAGTACTGCCTCACCGGCCGGCGCCCGGGTACGGCCTCCGCCGGCCGGACGGCGGCGATGCCGCCGGACCTGGCCGCGCTCGTGCGCCGGGCCCGCTCCACCGAACCGGGGGGCGGGCTGTCCAGTGTGGCCGCCATGGCCGCCCTGCTCGCCGAGCGCCCCCGCACCGGGCACACCGCGGAGCCGCTGCGCACCCCCGACGAGTCCGACAGCGGGTGGCTGCGCCGGCTGCGCGAGCGCCGCGAGGAGGACCGCGCGGAGGGCCCCCGGGACGACGTCGCGGTCGACCCCGCGCCCACCCGGGACTCCTCCGGGACCGCCTTCCCCCCACCGGAGGCCCGCGGCCGCCCGCCGGTCCCCGGCCGGCCCCACCAGGCGGACGACGAGGACGACGACCTCCTCCCGCTGTCGCCCGGTCTCGGGGCCGGGGACGACGACGGCACGGACCGGCACGACGACGACCGCGCACAGGCCGGACGGCGACGGCTGCTCGTCGTCGGCCTGCCGCTGGCGGCGCTGGCCGTGGTGGTCGCGCTGGCGGTCTACCTCGGCAACGTGATCTCGCCCGACGACGTCACCGGTGACCAGCCCGCCGCGCCGAGCGCGCCGTCGACCGGCGCACCCCCCGCCGAGGAGAGCCCCGCCGCCGGCGACGACCCCGCCCTCACCATCACCGGCGCGGACGTGTACGACCCCTTCGGTGACGGGGACCCGGACAACCCCGACGACGTCCCGCTGTCCTTCGACGGGGACCCGTCCACCGCCTGGTCGACGGTGACCTACCGCGGGTCACCGGCGTTCGGCAACCTCAAGGACGGCATCGGGATCCTCTACGACCTGGGCTCGGAGCAGGCGCTGGCCGGCCTCGGCGTCAGCGGCACCGCCGGTGCCACGGTCGAGGTCCGGGTCGGCGACCAGGCCGAGGGCGACCTCGACTCCTACGAGGTGGTCACCGACGGCGAGCTCGGCGACGCCGCGGAGCTGTCCTTCGACGAGCCGGTGACCACGCGGTACGTTCTGCTGTGGCTCACCGGGCTGGCGCCGGCGGACGGCGGTTTCTCCGCCGAGGTCGCCGAGGTCACCCTCACTCCGGCGGACTAGGGCGGGGAATGGGCGACCTACGATCTCCGTTGTGCCGCCCGTGACGACAGACCACCCGACCCCCGGCCCCGCGGTGACGGCGGAGCACGCGGAACCCGCGATCCCGCCCGCCGAGCACGACGGCGTCCGTGACCTGATCATCATCGGGTCGGGCCCGGCCGGGTACACCGCCGCCATCTACGCTGCCCGGGCGAACCTGCACCCGCTGGTGTTCGAGGGCTCGCAGTTCGGCGGCGCGCTGATGACCACCACCGAGGTCGAGAACTTCCCCGGGTTCCCCGAGGGGGTCCAGGGCCCGCAGCTCATGGACGACATGCGCACCCAGGCCGAGCGCTTCGGCGCCGAGCTGGTCGCCCGCGACGTCAGCGAGGTCGACCTCACCGCCGAGCCGAAGATCGTCAAGGTCGGCGACGAGGTGCACCGCGCGCACGCGGTCATCGTCGCCACCGGCTCGAAGTACCGGTACCTCGGCCTGGACAACGAGGCCCGGCTGCTCGGCCGCGGCGTCTCCGCCTGCGCCACCTGCGACGGCTTCTTCTTCCGCGACCAGGACATCGTCGTGGTCGGCGGCGGCGACTCGGCGATGGAGGAGGCCACCTTCCTCACCCGCTTCGCCAAGACGGTGACCGTCGTCCACCGGCGGGAGGAGCTGCGCGCTTCCAAGATCATGCAGAAGCGCGCGCAGGAGAACGAGAAGATCCGCTGGGCCCTCGGCAAGCAGGTCACCGACGTCCTGGGCGAGAACACCGTCTCCGGTGTCCAGCTGACCGACGTCACCAGCGGCGCCACCGAGGAGATGCCGGTCACCGGCGTCTTCGTCGCCATCGGCCACGACCCGCGCAGCGAGCTGTTCGTCGGTCAGCTGAAGCTGGACGACGAGGGGTACGTGCAGGTCGAGCACCCGACCACCCGCACCAACATCGAGGGCGTCTTCGCCTGCGGTGACGTGGTCGACCACATCTACCGGCAGGCCATCACCTCCGCGGGCACCGGCGCCGCGGCGGCCATCGACGCCGAGCGCTGGCTGGCCGAGGCCTTCGGCGAGCGCTGACGGCGGACCCCCCTGCCCTGCCCTGCAGGGGGCCCCTGAGCGGGCATACACCTGCCGCTCGACCAGTTGTCCCTGACAGATCCACCCGGCCGGGGCCCCTGCGCTCCGGCCGTCCACGAGCCACGAGGAGAACGACCATGGCAGGCAACACCGTGACGGTCACCGACGCGACCTTCGCCGACGACGTGCTGGGCAGCGACAAGCCCGTCCTCGTCGACTTCTGGGCCGAGTGGTGCGGACCGTGCAAGATGGTCGCCCCCGTCCTCGAGGAGATCGCCGCCGAGCACGGTGACAAGCTGACGATCGCCAAGCTCAACATCGACGAGAACCCGCAGATCGCCCGCGACTACCAGGTCATGTCCATCCCGACCATGACGGTCTTCCAGGGCGGCAAGCCGGTGAAGAGCATCATCGGCGCCAAGCCGAAGGGCGCGATCCTCTCCGACCTCGCCGACTACCTGTAAGCAGAAGGGCCACCCTCCTCCCCACGCCTCGCAAGCTCGGCGCGGGCCCCCTGGAGGGTGGCCGCTCCAGCACGTCACCAGGGCCTCCTCCGCCAGCCCGGCGGGGGAGGCTCTCGTGCGTGGGGGGCCCGTCGGGCCGGGCGAGCGCCCGGGGACCACAATCGACCCACGATGGGAACCGACAGCAGCATGCAGCCCCTGGGTCCGGGAGACCGTGGTCCCGCCGTGGCCGACGTGCACGCCGCCCTGCGCGCCCTCACCCTGCTCCCCCCGGCGGGCGCCGCGGACGACGCGTCGCTGGACCAGGTGGTCTACGACCCCGCCACCGAGCTCGCCGTCCGCCACTTCCAGCAGGTCCGCGGGCTCACCGTCGACGGCCGCGTCGGCGAGGAGACCTACCGCGCCCTGTCCGAGGCCCGCTGGTCCCTCGGCGACCGGCTGCTGCACCACGACCCGGTGCGGCCCATGCGCGGGGACGACGTGATCAACCTGCAGGACCGGCTGCACGAGCTCGGCTACGACGCCGGCCCGGTCGACGGCGTCTTCGGCGCGGAGACCGAGCACGGGCTGCGCGCCTTCCAGCGGGACTACGGACTGACCTCCGACGGCACCTGCGGGCCGGCCACCCTGCGGGCGCTGCGGCAGCTCGGCCGCAAGGTCACCGGCGGGCGGCCGCAGCTGCTCCGGCAGAGCGCCAGCTTCGTGGAGAGCGGCCCGCACCTCATCGGCCGGCGGATCGTCATCGACCCCGGTCACGGCGGCACGGACACCGGCTTCACCGCCGGCGAGACCACCGAGGCCGACCTGGTGCTCGACCTCGCCTCCCGCATCGAGGGCCGGCTCGCCGCGGCCGGCGCCACCGTGTACCTGACCCGCGGCCGGGACCAGGACCCCAGCCCGGCCGAGCGGACGGCGTTCGCCAACGACGCCCGTGCCGACCTGTTCCTCTCGCTGCACACCGACGCGCACCGCTCCGAGCACGCCCGCGGGGTGGCCAGCTACTACTACGGCACCGGCTCGGGGGCCTCCTCGACGGTGGGCGAGCAGTTCGCCAACCTGGTGCGCCGCGAGGTCGTGGCCCGCACCGGCATGCTCGACCTGGGGTCGCACCCCAAGACGTGGGACCTGCTGCGGATGAGCCGGATGCCCGCCGTCCGGCTCGACTGCGGCTACCTCTCCCACCCGGTGGACCGGCTGCTGCTGCTCGACGCCCGCCTGCGCAGCACCGTCGCCAGCGCCGTCCTCGCCGCCGTCCAGCGGCTGTTCCTCCCCGCCGAGGCCGACCCGCCCACCGGCACGTTCGTCCTGCCCGCGAAGCGCTGAGGGAGGCGAGCCGCCCTGCGGGGCGGTGCGAGGAGTGGGGGCCGGAGGCCTCCGCGAGGAGCGCCGAGTGGGCTCAGCGCGTCGGGGGACGGCACCTGGCCGCGGTGTCGTCCGGTAGGACGTCGGTGTCACTGTGACGGGCGGGAGCGGACCAGTCCGTCCTCGCGCCGTGTCCCCGGTGGGCCGGGCCGCGTGGCTCCCTACACTCGGGACGTGGCCGATCTCCAGCCCGGAACACCCCCGGGCCCCGGTGTGCACCACCCCGCTCCGCGCCACCCGCGGCTGGACCCGCTGGCGGACCGGTACGCAGCACGTACGCACGGGATGAAGACCTCGGAGATCCGAGCGCTGTTCTCCGTCGTCAGCCGCCCCGAGGTCGTCTCGCTGGCCGGCGGCATGCCCGCGGTCACCGCACTGCCGCTGGACGCGGTCGGCTCGATGATCGGCGAGCTGGTGTCCGGGATGGGCGCGCAGACGCTGCAGTACGGCTCCGGTCAGGGCGACCCGCGGCTGCGCGAGCGGATCTGCGACGTCATGGCGCTGGAGGGCATCACCGACGCCTCGCCCAGCGAGGTCGTCGTCACCGTCGGCTCCCAGCAGGGGCTGGACCTGGTGACCCGCGTCTTCTGCGATCCCGGCGACGTGGTCCTCGCCGAGGGCCCCTCCTACGTCGGCGCGCTCGGGGTCTTCCAGGCGGCCGAGGCGCGGGTGCGGCACGTCCCCATGGACGACGACGGGCTGATCCCCGAGGCGCTGGAGCAGACGCTGCTGGAGTGCCGGGCCGCCGGCGACCGGGTGAAGTTCCTCTACACGGTGCCGAACTACCACAACCCGGCCGGCGTGACGCTGTCCGAGCCGCGGCGCCAGGCGGTCATGGAGATCGCCGAGCGCTACGACCTGCTGGTCATCGAGGACAACCCCTACGGCCTGCTCGGCTTCGACCGCGAGCCCATGCGGGCCCTGCGCGCGCGGGACGACCGGCGGGTCATCTACCTCGGTTCGTTCTCCAAGACGTTCTCCCCGGGCCTGCGGGTCGGCTGGGTGCTCGCGCCGCTCGCCGTCCGCGAGAAGCTGGTGCTGGCGACCGAGGCGCAGGTGCTGTGCCCGCCGTCGCTGACCCAGTACGCCGTCGCCCGGTACCTGGACACGCAGCCGTGGCGGGAGCAGATCAAGCACTTCGTCGAGCTGTACCGGGAACGGCGCGACGCCACCCTGGAGTCGCTCGAGGCACTCATGCCGCCGGGCACCACCTGGACCCGTCCGGACGGCGGCTTCTACGTGTGGCTGAAGCTGCCGCACGGCCTGGACGCCAAGCTCATGCAGCCCCGCGCGGTCAACGCGCACGTGGCCTACGTGCCGGGCATCGGCTTCTACGCCGACGGAGCGGGCCGCGAGTACATGCGGCTGTCCTACTGCTACCCCGAGCCGCCCCAGATCCGCGAGGGGGTGCGCCGGCTGGCCCGCGTCATCGAGGCCGAGCTCGATCTGCACTCCACCTTCGACGGCGTGGACACCGGCACCTTCCGGGCCGTCCCCGGGCCGTACACCGGGGACGGGGCGGACATCGTCGGCCCGGCCAACAGCGACCGATACGAGGACCACCCATGAGCGAGCCCGCGCCCGCTGCCGCCACCGTGCCCCGCGCAGCGGTGCACCCGCTGCGCACCGTCGTCCTCGCCGGTGGGCTGAACGTCGAGCGGGAGGTCAGCCTCTCCTCGGGCACCCAGGTCGCCGAGGAGCTCGCCCGCGCCGGCGTCGAGGCCGAGCTGCGCGACGCCGACGCCGAATTGCTGCCCGGTCTCGCCGCTGCCCCGGCCGACGCCGTCTTCATCGCGCTGCACGGGGCCACGGGGGAGGACGGCGCCCTCCGGGCGGTCCTCGACCTGGCCGGCGTCCCCTACGTCGGTTCCCCGGCCGCGGCCTGCCGGCTGGCCTGGGACAAGCCGGCCGCGAAGTCCGTCGTCCGCTCCGCCGGGGTGACCACGCCGGACTGGGTGGCCCTCCCGCACAGCACCTTCCGGGAGCTGGGCGCGGGCGCGGTGCTGGACCTGATCGTCGCCCGCCTGGGCCTGCCGCTCATGGTCAAGCCGGCCTCGGGCGGCTCCGCGTTGGGCGTGCAGAAGGTCAGCCGCATCGAGGACCTCCCCGCCGCGATGGTGAGCTGCTTCGCCTACGGCGACACCGTCATGGTCGAGCGCTACGTCGAGGGCGTGGAGCTGGCCCTGTCCGTGGTCGACCTCGGCGACGGGCCCGAGGCGCTGCCGGCGGTGGAGATCGCCCCCGAGTCGGGCGTCTTCGACTACACCGCCCGCTACACCCCGGGCCTCACCGAGTACCACGCTCCGGCACGGGTGTCCGCGGAGGTGGCGGCCCGGGCCGCGGAGATCGCCGTCCGGGTGCACGAGGTGCTCGGCCTGGCCGACCTGTCCCGCACCGACGCGATCGTCACCCCGGACGGCGGGGTGCACTTCCTCGAGGTGAACGTGTCGCCGGGGCTGACCGAGACGTCCATGTTCCCGATGGCGGTCGAGGCCGCCGGCTCCTCGCTGGGCGACGTCCTCGCCCGACTGCTGACCCGGCGAGCCGCGCTCACCCGCTGAAGCCCGTACGACCGAGGCCCGGTTCCGTCCTGTGACGGAACCGGGCCTCGGTGGTCTGATCACTCCTCGGGAGGGCGTCCGGTGATGTCCGGGGCCATCTGGCCGATGATGCGCTGCAGGTCGTCGACCGATCCGAACTCGACGACGATGCGGCCCTTCGCCCGGCCGATCTGGATCTTCACGTTGGTCTCGAAGGCGTCCGACAGCCGGCCGGCGAGGTCCTCGACGCCCGGCGCGGAGAACTTCCGCGGCCGGCGCTTGGCGGCCGGCTCCTCGGCGACGGCCAGCGCGACCGCCTCCTCGGTGGCCCGCACCGACATCCCCTCGGCGACGATGCGCGCGGCCAGCGCCTCCTGCTTCTGGGCGTCCGGCAGACCGAGCAGGGCCCGGGCGTGGCCGGCGGAGATGACGCCGGCGGCGACGCGGGTCTGCACCTTCACCGGCAGCTTGAGCAGCCGGATGGTGTTGGTGACCTGCGAGCGGCTGCGGCCGATCCGGCCGGCCAGTTCCTCGTGGGTGGCGCCGAACTCCTCCAGCAGCTGCTGGTAGGCGGCGGCCTCCTCCAGCGGGTTGAGCTGGACCCGGTGGATGTTCTCCAGCAGGGCGTCGCGCAGCAGGGCGTCGTCGGTGGTGTCCCGGATGATCGCCGGCACGAACTTCAGGTCGGCGGCGCGGGCGGCGCGCAGCCGGCGCTCGCCCATGATGAGCTCGTAGCCGCCCTCGGCGCGCTCGCGCACGACGATCGGCTGCAGCAGGCCGAACTCGCGCACCGAGTGCGTGAGCTCGTCCAGCGCCTCGTCGTCGAAGACCTGGCGGGGCTGCTTGGGGTTGGGGACGACGTCGACGACCGCGACCTCGCGCAGCTGCGCGCCGGGGACGCCGACGGCCGCCTCGGCCTGCGCGGCCACCGTCGCCGCGGCCTGGGCGGCCGGGGGGAGCAGGTGGACCGGGGGAGCGGCCGGGGGCGCCGGTGCGGCCTCGGCGACAGCGTCCTGACCAGCGGTGTCGTCCTCGGCGCCGAGCAGGGTGGGCTGCTCGTCGTCCGGTGCGCTGGTGGGGATCAGCGCCGCCAGCCCCCGACCGAGACCACCGCGCTTGCTCATGCCTTGTTCTCCTCAGCGGACGTGGGGACGGGGACGGTGGTCGCGTCGGAGTCGGGAAACGCCATGACATCGGGCGCGGAGCCCAGGGGGGCCGCGACGGGACGGCCGGGGGTCGGGCGCGAGGGCAGCGGCGGGAGGGAGACCCCCCGGTGGGCCAGCTCGCGGGCGGCCTCGACGTAGCTGGTCGAGCCGCGGGATCCGGGGTCGTAGGTGACCACCGACTGCCCGTAGCCCGGAGCTTCCGAGACTCGCACGTTCCGTGGGATGACGGCGTCCAGCACCAGGCTGCCGAAGTGGTTGCGGACCTCCTCGGCGACCTGGTCGGCGAGCTTCGTCCGCCCGTCGTACATCGTCAGCAGGATGGTGCGGACGGCGATGCCCGGGTTGAGGTGCCGGCGGACCAGGTCGATGTTGTTGAGCAGCTGCCCGAGACCCTCGAGCGCGTAGTACTCGCACTGGATGGGGATGAGCACCTCGTCCCCGGCCACGAGGGCGTTCAGCGTGAGCAGCCCCAGCGACGGCGGGCAGTCGATGAGCACGTAGTGCGGGCGCCGCTCCGGCGGGAGCTCATGGAGGTAGGTCTCGATCGCCCGGCGCAGCCGGTACTCGCGGGCGACGACGGAGACCAGCTCGATCTCCGCACCGGCCAGGTCGATCGTCGCCGGGACGCAGGACAGCAGGGGCGTGGCCGTCGTCGGGTGCACGACCTCCGCCAGCGAGCTGTCCCCGACCAGGGCGTCGTACACCGACGGCGTCCCCACGCTGTGGTCGACGCCGAGGGCGGTGCTCGTGTTGCCCTGCGGGTCCAGGTCGATCACCAGCGTCCGCAGGCCGTAGAGCGCCAGCGCGACCCCCAGGTTGACCGACGAGGTGGTCTTCCCGACGCCGCCCTTCTGGTTGGCGATGGTGATGACACGGATGCGCCCTGGCGGGGGGAAGGGCTCCTGGTCGGCGGCGTGCAGGACCTGGGTGGCCCGCAGCGCCTCCATCGCGATGGGGCTGTCGAACTCGACTGCGGAGGCCGACTGGTCGCCGGCGAGGCTGCTCCGCAGCCGCTGGCCGGGGTCGGTCATCTCAGGTCCTTCCTGCCGGTCCGTTTCACGTGGAACGGACGCGGGGAGCGGTACGGGTTCCACGTGGAACGCGCGTCATCGCGGTCCACGGGTCAACACCACCACGGTAGTGGCAGCCTCCCCGAGCCCCGCGCCGACAGCCCGGGTGTGGATGTCCCGCATGCCGGCTGCCTCGAGTTCGGGCAGCAGCGACGGGAGCTCCGCCACCGCCCGTGAGCCGACGAGGGCGACGAGCTGGGCGCCGGGGCGCAGCAGCCCGCGGCACCACGACACCAGCCGGGGGAGCGCCGCGACGGCCCGCGCCGTGACGACGTCCACCGGCCCCACCGCGGCGCGCACGGAGCGCTCCTCGGCCCGGCCGCGGACCACCCGCCAGGGCGCGCCGAGCTCCGCGACGACCTCCTCGAGGAACTCCACCCGCCGGGCCATCGGCTCGACGAGGGTGAGCCGGAGGTCCGGCCGGGCCAGCGCCAGCGGGATGCCGGGCAGCCCGGCCCCGCTGCCGACGTCCACCACCCGGGCACCCGGCGGGACGGCGTCCGCGACCGCGGCGCTGTTGAGCACGTGCCGCTCCCACAGCCGGGGCACCTCGCGGGGCCCGATCAGCCCGCGGGTCACCCCATCGGTGGCCAGCCGGGCGACGTAGCGCTCGGCGTCGGCCATCCCCGGCCCGAACACCGACCGGGCGACCTCCGGGGCGGGTGGGACGGCGGGGGCACCTGTGTCAGGGGAGGCGGACTCGGTCACCGATCCGGCAGCACCACGACGCGGCGGTTGGGCTCCTCGCCCTCGGACTCGCTGTACACCCCGGGGACACCGGCGATGACGTCGTGCACGACCTTGCGCTCGAACGGGTTCATCGCCGCCAGCCGCTCCGGCTGCCGGCTCGCCGCGACCCGGCGGGCGGTCTCGGCCGCCAGCGAGGTCAGGTCGGCCCGGCGCCGGGCCCGGAACCCCCCGATGTCGAGCATCAGCCGGCTCCGCACGCCGGTGGACTGGGCGACGGCGAGCCGGGTGAGCTCCTGCAGCGCCTCGAGCACCGAGCCGTCGGACCCCACGAGGTCCTTGAGGTCGCCGCCGACGATGGCCACCGAGGCCCGGTCGCCCTCCACGTCGAGGTCGATGTCGCCGTCCACGTCGAGGATGTCGAGCAGCCGCTCGAGGTAGTCCCCGGCGACGTCGCCCTCGCGGACCAGGAGGTCGTCGGCGCCGGCGTCGTCGTCGTCGACCGGCTCCAGCGCGGCGTCGGCCCCCTCGTCGTCGGGGTCGGGCAGGTCCGGCTGCGCCGGGACCCCGGCGTCGGCGGGCACCGGGCTCAGGACCGCGCCGGAGGTGGCCTCGCTGACGGGGCCGGCCGGATCGGTGGGGTGCTGTGGGGCGCTCATGGCGTGTCCTCCCAGTCGGGGCGGGCGTCCGGGGTCGGCCCCGGTGGTCGTCGGCCGGCGCGGGCGTCCCCGGGGGACGCCGCACGCGCCGGGTCAGCGGCGCTTGCGCTTGCCGCGGTTGGCCGGGCCCTGGCTGCCGCGCCCCGCGCCGCTGCGCGGGCGCCCGCTCGACGAGCGGGGTACCGGGGGCTGGCCGTCGGCGCCGGCTGCGGTGGCACCGCTGGGGGCGGCGACGTCGTCGGCCGCCGTCGTGTCGCCGGTCGGGTCGCCGGTCGGGTTGGCCGGGTCGACGGTCGAGGCCGGCGCCGCGGTGCGGCCGCTCTTCGGGCGGACCGGCTTGGCGCCGGGCCGGGGGGCCAGGGTCTTGGGGTCGACGGCCGGCTTCTCGGCGCCGGTCCCGTCCTTGGCCGCCTTGGCCTTCGCGGCGTCGGAGCCGGGCGGCGGCATCTTGCGCAGGATGAAGAACTGCTGGCCCAGGGTCCACAGGTTGTTGGTGAACCAGTAGAGGAGGACGCCGATCGGGAAGAGGAACCCGGAGACGAACAGGCCCAGCGGCATCACGTAGAGCAGCATCTTCTGCACCATCGCGGCCTGACCCTCGACCGGGCCCGAGCGCCGCATGATCTGCTTCTGCGTGAAGAACGTCGTGAAGCTCATGATCACGATGAGCACGAACGCGACGATCCAGATGTTGGCGTAGCCGCCGGTGATCTCGAGGATCGCGTCTTCCTTCGGCCCGCTCATGAAGAACGACGACGAGATCGGCGCCCCGAAGAACGGCGCCCGCGCCGCCTCGTCGGTGAGCTGGTCGTCCCAGCTGTAGAGGCCCTGGGCGTCCGGCGCGAGCCGCCGCAGGACGTGGAAGAGCGACAGGAAGACCGGGATCTGCGGCAGGATCGGCAGGCAGCCGGCCAGCGGGCTGACGTTCCGCTCCTTCTGCAGCTTCTGCATCGCGACCGCGAAGCCCTGCCGGTCGCTGCCGTACTGCTTCCGCAGCTTCTGGATCTCCGGCTGGAGCTCCTGCATCGCCCGCTGCGACTTCACCTGCTTGACGAACAGCGGGAACAGGATCAACCGGACGGTGACGACGAGGAAGACGATCGACAGCGCCCAGGCCAGACCCGACAGGCCGGTGCCGGCCTCGGGATCACCGAGGACGGAGCTCCACAGCGCGTGCCACTGGGCCATGACCCAGGAGATGGCGGTGTACAGCCAGTCAAGCAACGGGGGACTCCTCCTGCGGGGCCCGGCGGGGTGCCGACGGGACGGGTCGGACGGTTCCGGGCGGGGACGTGCGGGGCGGCACCAGGTCGAGGCCACCGGGGTGCCAGGGGGCGCACTTGAGCAGCCGGCGCAGCGCCAGCCAGGTGCCCCGGCCCGCGCCGTGGACGGCGATCGCCTCGGCGGCGTAGGCGCTGCACGTGGGCTGGAAGCGGCAGCGCGGGGGGAACGCCGGGCTGATCGCCCGCTGGTAGAAGGCGACGGCGGCCAGCAGGGCGCGGGCGACCGGACGGCGTCCGCCACGCTCGGCAGCCAGCTGCTCGGGGCGCTCGGTGCCCGGGTCGGCGCTCACCGGGTGCGGACCCGGAGGACGCGGTCGAGCCCCGCGCTGAGGTCCCGGCGCAGGTCGGCCGAGGTGGCGTCGGCCGCCTCCGGCCGGGCGCGGACCACCAGATCCGCCGTGGGGGGCAGCCGGTCGAGCTGGTCGAGGACCACCGCACGCAGCCGCCGGGTCACGCGGTGGCGCACCACGGAGTTGCCCACCGCCTTGCCCACCACGAAGCCGGCCCGTGGACCGCCGACCGACCCGGCGTCGCCGGGGGTCGGGGTCACGGGCCGTTCGGGGAGGTAGTGGAGCACCATGGTCGGTCGCCCGGCACGCCTGCCGGACCGGACGACCGCGGTGAACTCCGGACGCCGGCGCAGGCGGGCCTGCGCGGGCAGCACCTCAGGCGGAGAGCTTCTCGCGACCCTTGCGCCGACGGCCGGCGATGATCGCCCGGCCCGCGCGGGTGCGCATCCGCAGCCGGAAGCCGTGGGTCTTGGACCGGCGGCGGTTGTTCGGCTGGAACGTGCGCTTGCTCACGAGGTACTCCCACTACACGACATCGACGGGGCGCGCCCACCGGCAGGCGGGCACGCACGACAGGGACGGGCACACGGCGGGAGCCGGCTCCCCGTCCACAGTTCAGCCGCCAGCATAGCCGAGGGAGAGCGGGGACCGGCGGCCCGCCCGGACGCCGACTGCCCAGGGTCGCCCACGGCGGACGGCGCACCCGCGGTGCCGCGCCGGGGACGGGACACGACACGCCCCGCGGCACGCCGGGAGCTCCGTGCGGGCTCGTTGCCGGGCTGTGGACGGGGCTGTTAGCGTCGCCGTCGCTCCACACCGGACACCGACGTCCGGCGCAGGGGCGCCCCGATGGTGTCGACCGATCACCACGCCCTCCGGAGACCCGTGACGACTCGCTCCCTGACCTGGGGCGATGCCTCTGCCCGGCCCGCACGCACGGATGTCGGTGCGCATGCGTCGTCGAGCGTGCACAGCCTGTGGACACCGGTGTGGACGCCGTGTGTCCGGATGTCCACAGCGGGGGACTGACCGGGGGACGACGGACCCCTGGCAGCAGGCGGCCGCGGCGGGGTCGACGACACAGCAGAACCTGGGAGGACGAGGGCCATGGCCGATGCCACGGTGGACCTGGCGACGGTCTGGGACCAGATCCGCGAGCGGCTGGCCACGAACCTGTCCCCGCAGCAGAACGCGATGCTCAACCTCACCCGCCCGGTCGGGGTGTTCGAGGACACCGCGGTGCTGTCGGCGCCCAACGAGTTCACCCAGACCGTGCTGGAGTCCCGGATGCGCCGGGTGCTGGCCGAGGCGCTGTCCGAGCACCTGGGCCGCGACATCCGCGTCGCCGTCCAGGTCGAGGACAGCCCCGCCGAGCCGCCCGCCGCCCCCGCGCCGGAGGTGCCGACCCGCCGTCGCTGGTCGGTCGTCGAGGCGCAGCGCGCCGAGGAGGACCGGGAGACCCGCGACCGCGCCGACGACGGGCGCAGCGCGTTCGGGGTCCGCGCCGACGTCCGGCCCGCGTGGGAGGACGACGGCGCCGTGCCGCCCGACGTCCGCCCCGGTGAGCGGGACGCCGAGGAGTGGGCCCCCACCGACTGGAGCCCGCCGGCCCGGCGCCCGGCCGGCCGCGGCACCCGCGCCGCCGAGCGCGACTGGGGCGGCACCGACCTCGACGAGGACGGCGTGGCGGTGCTGCCGTTCGACCTCGACACCGGCGAGGGCGGCCGGGGAGCAGCAGAGCCACCCACCTCGCCGTCCCGCGGCCGCCGGAGCGGGTCCCGCGGCGGGGACGCCGTCCCGCTGTTCGGGGGCGACCGCCGGGCGCCCGCCGGCGCGCAGGACCCGGGGCTGAACCCCAAGTACGTCTTCGACAGTTTCGTCATCGGCAACAGCAACCGGTTCGCCCACGCCGCGGCCGTCGCCGTGGCCGAGGCCCCGGCCCGCGCCTACAACCCGCTGTTCATCTACGGCGACTCCGGCCTGGGCAAGACCCACCTGCTGCACGCCATCGGGCACTACGCGGCGCGGATGTTCCCCAACGTCCGGGTGCGCTACGTGAGCACCGAGGAGTTCACCAACGAGTTCATCAACCTGGTGCACTCCGGCCGCGCCGAGGACTTCCGCCGCCGCTACCGGGACATCGACTTCCTGCTCATCGACGACATCCAGTTCCTGGAGCGCGCCGAGCGGACGCAGGAGGAGTTCTTCCACACCTTCAACACGCTGCACAACGCCAGCAAGCAGATCGTCATCACCTCCGACCGGGCGCCGAAGAAGCTGACGACGCTCGAGGACCGGCTGCGCACCCGCTTCGAGTGGGGCCTGATCACCGACGTCCAGGCGCCGGACCTGGAGACCCGCATCGCGATCCTGCGGAAGAAGGCCTACGGCGAGCGGCTGCAGGTGCCCGACCCGGTGCTGGAGTTCATCGCCAGCAAGGTGCAGACCAACATCCGCGAGCTCGAGGGCGCGCTGATCCGGGTGACGGCGTTCGCCTCGCTGAACAAGCAGCAGGTGGACCTGCCGCTGGCCGAGCTGGTGCTCAAGGACCTGATCAGCGACGAGCAGGGCCCGCAGATCACCGCGGCGATCATCATGGCCGCCACCGCCGAGTACTTCTCCGTGACGATGGAGGAGCTGCAGGGCTCCAACCGCAGCCGCACGCTGGTCAACGCCCGTCAGATCGCCATGTACCTGTGCCGGGAGCTCACCGAGCTGTCCCTGCCGCGGATCGGGGCCTCCTTCGGCGGCAAGGACCACACCACGGTCATGCACGCCGTCAAGAAGATCACCAACCTGATGAGCGAGCGGCGGGCCACCTACACGCAGGTCACCGAGCTGACGGCGAGGATCAAGAGCCGCGCCCGCTCCTGATCGCCTCCTGACCGCCTCCCCCGGCGGTTTCCGCGGAAACCGCCGGAGCGCGGGACCCGGTTGGCCACACCTGTGGACAACTCCCGTGACGCCGAGTCGCATCCGGCGACCATCCGCGGATGCTGCTGCGGTCCACGGGTCTCCACGGTGTCTTCGTCGGCGCGCACGCCGTTGCCGAGGGCTGGCTGACCGGTCACCAGCTCCGCGAGGGCCCCTACGTCCGCGTCCTGCACGGCGTCTACGCCGACCCGTCGCTGCCCCGTGACCACCTGCTGCGCTGCCGGGCCGCCTCGCTGCTCATGCCGGACGGAGCCGCCCTGGGCGGGAGGTCGGCGGCCGCTCTGCTTGGGGCGCCCGCACCCTCCTACGGCGATCCGGTGACCGTCGTCGTCCCGCCTCCGCTGAAGTGGACCGGCCCGAAGGGCATCCGTGTCCACCGCACCGAGCTGGGCAGCAGGGAGGTCGTCCGCTCGAGCGAGGACCTCCGGGTCACCTCACCCTTGCGGACGGCCTGGGACCTCGCCGCGCTCGAGACGGTCCCGACGGCTGTCGGCGTGCTCGACGCGATGCTGCGGGGAGGACTGGCGACCAGGGCGGAGTTGCTCCAGCTCCTCGAGCGCACCGCCGGCCGCTGGGGGCGGCAGCGGGTGCGCCGCGCGTTCGACCTCGTCGATGGCCGCAGCGAGTCGCCTCCCGAGTCCTGGGTGCGGGTGGCCTGCATCCTGGGCGGACTCCCCGAGCCGGTGCCGCAGTACCACGTGGTGGACGGCGGCACGTGGCTCGCGCGCGTGGACCTGGCCTGGCCCGAGGCCAAGGTCGTGGTCGAGTACGAGGGGGAGCACCACTTCGACGGCCTGCAGATCGTCAGGGACGACGCGCGGCTCGCGCGCCTCGTCGCGGCCGGTTGGACGGTCCTCCGGCTGTCCGCCGCGGACCTGCGGTCGATGGACGACGTCGTCCGCAGGATCGCGGAGGCGCTGGGAGTCGCCCCCTCCGCCGGCTGATCGGGCCTCCGGCGGATTCCGCGGAAACCGCCGGAGGCCGGGAGCCGGTCGCGGTTGTTCCACGTGGAGCCGACGCCGGGTCTGTCCACAGCGCTGTGGGTCCGCCTGTGGGTCACCGCCCCTGCGGGCGGCGTGGTGAGCAGGTCACCCGTACCGGTGACCGCGGTCGACTGGTCGACGAGTTGTCCCCAGTGATGTGCACAGGCTGGGGAGATCTCTCCTCGTTCGCTCACCCGTCGTCACGACGTGCCCGGGATGCCGACCCCGCGGCCCGATCCTGGGGACATCGCCCTCCGTGGTTCTGACCTGCGTGTTCACCGCATCGGCGCAGGTCGGCCGCCGGTGCACGGGACGCCGGGCCGGCGGGCCTGGGTACGGACTGGGGACGGACGCTGGGGGAACCGGGGGACAGGGCGTGGAGAGACGGCGGCCGGTGTGCGTAACCGTCGAGATGTCCACGTGTCGACACAGGAGTGCGCACGTCCACCCACAGCGGGCCAACATGTCGACTTGGGCGCTGACCTGCGCGGACGGCCTTGATCCCCAGCTTCCACACCAGTGATGACGAAGATGAGGGAGATAGATCGGGCTTTCTCGAACCACATTCAGGGTGGGGACGCTGCGCTGCGAGTGACCGGATCGAGGACAGCGGTTACCCCCATGTCCCCGGTAGGAGGCACGATGAGCAGCGCACTGGAGGACACCGACGACAGCTGGGGTGGATCAGGTCATGAAGTTCCGGGTGGCACGTGAGGTGCTCGCCGATGCCGTCGCGTGGACGGCACGCAGCCTGCCGCCACGGCCGTCGGTGCCGGTGCTGGCCGGGATCCTGCTCGAGGTCGACGGCAGCCAGTTGTCGGTGTCCGGGTTCGACTACGAGGTCTCCGCCCGCGCCGAGGTCGACGTGCAGGCCACCGAGAGCGGCCGGGCGCTCGTGCCGGGCCGGCTGCTCGCCGAGATCACCCGCGCGCTGCCGCCGCACCCGGTGGACCTCACCGCCGAGGGGCCGCGGCTGTCGATCTCCTGTGGCAACGCGCGGTTCAGCCTCCCGACGCTGCCGGTCGAGGACTACCCGTCCCTGCCGGCCATGCCGTCGTCGGCCGGTGTCGTCGACAGCGACGTCTTCGCCGAGGCCGTCGGCCAGGTGGCCGTGGCCGCCGGGCGGGACGACACCCTGCCGATGCTCACCGGCGTCCGGCTGGAGATCGAGGACGACCTGGTCACCCTGGCCGCGACCGACCGGTACCGGCTCGCCGTCCGCGAGTTCGCCTGGCGCCCGGACACCCCCGGCCTGACCGCGGCGGTGCTGGTGCCCGCCCGCACGCTGGCCGACGCCGCGAAGACGCTGACCAGCGGCCCGGAGATCACCCTGTCGCTGTCCTCGGGCAGCTCCGGCGAGGGCATCCTGGGCCTCTCCGGCAAGGACCGGCAGACCACCACCCGGCTGCTGGACGCCGAGTTCGTCAAGTACCGCGCGATCATGCCCAGCGAGTCGGCGAGCAACGCCACGCTCCCGGTCGGGCTGTTCACCGACGCCGCCAAGCGCGTCGCGCTGGTCGCCGAGCGCGGCACCCCGCTGCGCTGCGAGTTCACCCCCGGCCAGGTCACCCTGCGCGCGGGCGGCACGGACGACGAGGGCCAGGCCGAGGAGCGCTGCGACGTCGAGTTCGAGGGCGAGCCGCTGACCATCGGGTTCAACCCGACGTTCCTGCTCGACGGGCTGGCCGCGGTGCACACGCCGCGGGCGCGGATGGACTTCACCAGCCCGCTCAAGCCCGCCGTCCTCTCGGGGGTGCCGGAGCCGGCGACCGACGACGAGGCGGCCTCCCGCCCGGCCGAGCGGCCGGGCAGCTACCGGTACCTGATCATGCCGGTGCGCCTGCCAGGCTGAAAGATGGACCAGGCCCCTCCGGCGCGGGCGCGGGACCGGCGCTCCTGCAGGCGGGAGGGCCCCGTCGCCCGCACCCCTCGCCGGCTCGGGGTGGGCCTCGGGACGGGGCCGACGAGGGCCGGAGTGGCCGTCAACCGCGAGGAGAGGACTGCGACGTGCAGCTGGGGCTGATCGGGCTGGGCAAGATGGGCGGCAACATGGCCGAGCGGCTGCGCCGCGCCGGTCACGAGGTCGTCGGCTTCGACCACCACCCGGAGAAGCGGGACGTCGACAGCCTCCCCGCGCTGATGGAGGCGCTGACCGCTCCGCGCGTGGTGTGGGTGATGGTGCCGGCGGGTGAGCCGACCCGGGCCACCGTCAAGGAGCTGGCCGGGATGCTCGAGCCCGGCGACGTGATCGTCGACGGCGGCAACTCCAAGTACACCGACGACCAGCTCCACGACGTGATGTGCCGCGAGAAGGGGATCGGCTACGTCGACGCCGGCGTCTCCGGCGGGGTGTGGGGCCTGGAGAACGGCTACGCGCTGATGGTCGGCGGCACCAAGGAGGACGTCGCCAAGGTGCAGCCGGTCTTCGACGCGCTCAAGCCGCCGGCGCCGAAGGACGAGTCCGGCCAGGAGCTCCCGGGCGCGGGCTTCGTGCACGCCGGGCCGGTGGGCGCCGGGCACTTCTCCAAGATGGTCCACAACGGCATCGAGTACGCGATGATGCAGGCCTACGGCGAGGGCTACGAGCTGCTGGCCGCCGTCGACCTGATCGAGGACGTCCCCGGCGTCGTGAAGTCCTGGACCCAGGGCACCGTCATCCGCTCCTGGCTGCTGGACCTGCTGGTCCGCGCCCTCGAGGAGGACCCGGCCCTCGAGGGGATCACCGGCTACGCCGAGGACTCCGGCGAGGGCCGGTGGACCGTCGAGCAGGCGATCGAGAACGCCGTCCCCATGCCGGCGATCGCCGCGTCGCTGTTCGCCCGGTTCTCCTCCCGGCAGACGGACTCCCCGACGATGAAGGCCGTCGCCGCGCTGCGCCAGCAGTTCGGCGGGCACGCGGTGCACGCCGTCCGCGAGCAGGAGGCCGAGCGCCCCGCATGAACAAGGACCCCCTTGCCCCCCACCACTCGCAGGCTCGTGGCGGGGCCCTGCAAGGGGGCCGTTCCATCCGGTCACCGTGGGGCCGCTCCCGCACCTCACCGCCGGGAAGCTGAGGTGTACCTGCGCCACCTGCAGCTCGGCTCGTTCCGCAACTGGGACCGGGTGGACCTCGCCCTGCGCCCGGGGCCGACGGTCATCGTCGGCCGCAACGGCGAGGGCAAGACCAACCTGGTCGAGGCGGTCGGCTACCTGGCCACGATGGGCAGCCACCGGGTCTCCGGCGACGCCCCGCTGGTCCGGCAGGGCGCGTCGCAGGCGGTGGTGCGCGCGGCGCTGCGCCGTGAGGACCGCGAGCTGCTGGTCGAGATCGAGATCAACCCGGGGCGGGCCAACCGCGTGCGGGTCAACCGGGCGCCGCTGCAGCGGCCGCGCGAGCTGCTGGGGCTGGTGAAGTCCGTGCTGTTCGCACCGGAGGACCTCGTGCTGGTCCGCGGCGACCCCGCGGAGCGGCGGCGGTTCCTCGACGACCTGCTGGTCAGCCGCACCCCCCGGCTGGCCGGCGTGCGCAGCGACTACGACCGGGTGCTCAGGCAGCGCAACGCCCTGCTCAAGACCGCCCGGATGGCCCGCGGCGACGCGCTGGCCACGCTCGACGTCTGGAACGGCCACCTGGTCGACCTCGGCGGGCAGCTGCTGGCCGCGCGGCTGCGGCTGCTCGCCGACCTTGCCCCGCACGTGGCCCGCGCCTACGCCGGGGTGGCCGGTGCGGACGCCGCCGTCGCCGCGCTGGGCTACGCCAGCACCGTGCCGCTGGCCGGGGACGGGACGCCGCTCGCGGAGGGGACGGCGCTGCCGACCGCCGGCGAGCTGTCCGCCGCGCTGCGCGAGCGGGTGGCCGAGCGGCGCGGCGACGAGGTCGACCGCGGGATGACGCTGGTCGGCCCGCACCGCGACGACCTGGTCATCTCGCTGGGCTCGATGCCGGCGAAGGGGTTCGCCAGCCACGGGGAGTCCTGGTCGCTGGCCCTGGCGCTGAAGCTGGGCTGCTTCGCGCTGCTGCGGGCCGACGGCGACGAGCCGATCCTCGTGCTGGACGACGTCTTCGCCACCCTGGACGCCGACCGCCGCGCGGCGTTGGCGGCCGTCGCGCGCTCCGCGGAGCAGGCGCTGGTCACCGCGGCCGTGCTCGACGACGTCCCGCAGGAGTTGCGCCGCACGGTCGTGCAGGTCGCCGGCGGGCAGGCGGTACCGCTGGGCCCGGAGGCCGCCGAGGATGGGGCCGTGCGGGAGGAGGTCACGTGACCGAGCTCGCGAGGTCACGCGGGGGCACGGCACCGTCCGGCGCGGGTCCGACGAGCGCCAGCGAGGAGGAGTCGTGACCGAGGAGAGGTCGGGGCGGCCCAGCGACATCGCCCGTGCGGCGCTGGAGGCTGCCCGCGCCGCGTCGGCGTCCCGGCCGCGCCCCACCCGGCGGCGGATCGCCGGCCCGAAGCGCACCTGGAGCGGGCCCCGGCCGGGGGATGAGGACCCGCAGCCGCTGGCCCGGCTGGTCGACAACCTGGTCCGGACCCAGGACTGGACCGAGCACACGAAGGTCGGCGCCGTCTTCGGCCGGTGGTCGGTCCTGGTCGGGCCCGAGATCGCCGCGCACTGCACGCCCCAGACGCTCACCGAGGGTGAGCTGCTCGTCGTCGCGGAGTCCACCGCGTGGGCCACCCAGTTGCGGCTGCTGGCGCCGACCATCCTGGCCAAGCTGCACGCCACGGTCGGCGGGGACGTCGTGACCCGGCTGCGCGTTGTCGGTCCGACGGCCCCGAGCTGGAAGAAGGGCCCCCGCTCGGTCCGCGGACGCGGGCCGCGGGACACGTACGGATAGGAGTCCCCGCCGCGCGCGGGGGCCCGGGAGGACGACGCAGATGGGAACGAGGCAGCGATGAGCAGCCCGCGCGACCGCGACGGTTTCGAGGAGCGCCCCGACGAGGGCAGCGGCTGGCGCGAGCCCGGCCACCTCGGCGGGGACGGCGACCGGTCCGGCGCGGAGCAGCCGCCCGCCGACCAGCCGCCCGCCGACCAGCCGGCCGGCAGCACCCCCTGGCAGCCACCGGGCTGGGACCTGCCGCCCGCCGAGCCCGACCGTGCGGCTCCGCCCCCACCGGCCGGCCCGCAGACCGCCGGCGAGCCGCCCGTCAGCGGCGGCCTCTTCGGTGGCCGGCGGCCCCGGCGGCCCAGTGAGCTCGAGCAGGTTTTCGCCTACCAGGGCGACGCCGTCGGCGCGCAGGGCTGGGCGGTCCAGCAGGGCTGGGCCATCTCCGACGGCAGCGCACCGGAGGACGCCGTCCTCGCCGAGCTGGTGCGCACCGCGCCGGTCCGGGCGACGAAGGACCACCGGCCGGCCGGGGTGATGCGCGGCCGCTACGGCACGCTGGACCTGGTCGCGTTCGACGTCCTCTACGCCTCCGGGCGCTACGCGGTGCCCGAGTACGCGATCACCGCCGCCCCGGTCCTCGGCGCCCTCCCGCCGCTGCGCCTGTCGCCGGCCCGCTTCTGGAAGCACCGCACCGGCGGGCTGGTGCAGGTCCCCAGCGGCGACCCCGCCTTCGACACCCGCTGGGTGCTGCTGGCCGCCGAGGACGGCCCGGCCGCCCGCGCGCTGGCCGGCGACGCCATCGTGCGCGGCCTGCTGCTGGGCACCGACGACGGCGACGAGTTCTGGACCGCCGCAGGTCACCTCGCGGCGATCCGCCCGGACGGGCACCGCCCGCAGTTGATCGAGCACCACGCCCGGCTGCTGACCGCGATCGTCAGCGCGCTCGCCCCCGCGCTCTGAGCCGGGCGTCCGGGCCCGGTGAGCACCCCCGCGGAGGCGGCGCCGCCGGCGGCGCTGCGCGAGCTGCTGCCCCTGCTGCGGCCGCACCGCCGCCCGCTGGCCGCGGCCGCCGTGCTCTCGCTGGTGGCCGCGGCCGGGGCGCTGGCCCAGCCGGCGCTGGTGGCCCGGGTCATCGACGCGGTCGGTGCCGGCCGGGAGCTGCTGCCCGCCGTCGGCCTGCTCGTGGTCGTCCTGGTGGCGGCCTCCGCGCTGGGTGCGCTGCAGCAGTACCTGCTGCAGCGGACCGCCGAGGGCGTCGTCCTCTCCACGCGCCGGACGCTGGCCGACCGGCTGCTGCGGCTGCCGGTCGCCGAGTACGACCGGCGGCGCACCGGCGACCTGATGTCGCGGGTCGGCGCGGACACCACGCTGCTGCGGGCGACGGTGACCTCCGGGGTCGTCGACGTCGCGGGTTCCGCGGTGGTGGCGGTGGGCGCGGTCGTGGCGATGGCGCTGGTCGACGGCTGGCTGCTGCTGGTCACCGTGGCGGCGGTCGCCGTCGGCCTCGCGGTGGTTGTCTCGGTCGCCCGCGGCGTCCGGCGGCTGTCGCAGCGGGCGCAGGAGGAGGTCGGCGCGATGACCGCCGCGGTGGAGCGGGCGCTGTCGGCGGTGCGCACCATCCGGGCCAGCAGTGCCACCGCGCGGGAGGTGGACGTCGTCGCGGCCAGGGCCGGGCGGGCGTACGAGGCCGGCGTGCGGGTGGCGCGGCTGGAGGCGCTGGTCAGCCCGGCGGGCTCCATCGCCGTGCAGGGCGCGTTCCTCGCCGTCCTCGGCCTCGGCGGCTACCGGGTCGCGGCCGGCTCGATCGCCGTCGCCGACCTGGTCGCCTTCATCCTCTACCTGTTCCTGCTGGTCATGCCGCTGGGCCAGGCGATCGGGGCGTGGACCCAGCTGCAGAACGGCCTCGGTGCGCTGGCCCGGGTGCGGGAGGTGCTGGCCCTCCAGCCGGAGGACGACGCCCGGCCCGAGCGGGGTGGGGCGGTCGTCGCCGTCCCCGCGGCGCCGCCGTCCGCGGGGGTGCCGCTGCTCGAGCTCGACGACGTCTCGTTCCGCTATCCGGACGGACCCGAGGTGCTGCGTGGGGTGTCGCTGCGTGTGCCCGCCGGCAGCCGGGTGGCGCTGGTCGGGCCGTCGGGGGCGGGCAAGTCCACGGTGCTGGCGCTGGTCGAGGGCTTCTACCCGCTGACCGGCGGGGCGCTGCGCTGGGCCGGCACCGACGTCCGCGACCTGCCGCGCGCCGGCCTGCGCGCCCGGCTGGGCTACGTCGAGCAGGAGGCGCCGGTGCTCGCCGGCTCGGTGCGCGACAACCTGCTGCTGGCCGCTCCGCACGCCAGTGACCCGGAGCTGTGGGCGGTGCTGGCCGACGTCGGGCTCACCGACGTGGTGCAGCGCTCGCCTCGCGGCCTCGACGTGCCGGTGGGGGACGACGGCGTGCTGCTGTCCGGCGGCGAGCGGCAGCGGCTGGCGATCGCGCGGTCCCTGCTGGCCCGCCCCACCCTGCTGCTGCTCGACGAGCCGACCGCCAGCCTCGACGCCCGCAACGAGGCGCTGCTGCGCGAGACCCTGGCCGCGGCGGCCGCCGACCGGGCGCTGCTCGTGGTCGCGCACCGGCTGTCCACGGTGCTCGACAGCGACGAGATCGTCGTCCTGGACGCCGGCCGGGTCGTCGCCAGCGGCACGCACGAGGAGCTGGTGGAGACCAGCCCCCTCTACCGCGAGCTGGCCGCCGCGCAGTTGCTGGTGTGAGGGGCTGGCGGCGGTTTCCGCGGAAATCGCCGCCAGGCCGCCCGGGTCCGCCTCTCGCCCGCCGCGGCGGCGGTCCCCTCCTCGGCGGCGCGGCAGATGTTGCGCACCATCCCGCCGAAGATCGGGCCGTGGAAGGGCACCAGCACGCGCCAGTACAGGTGGCCGAAGAGCCCGCTCGGCTTGAACGTCGCCTTCTGCCGCAGCCGGGTGCGGGCGGGTGCGTCGCCGGCACCGTCCTGTTCCACGTGGAACTCCAGCCAGGCCAGCCCGGGCAGCCGCATCTCGGCGCGCAGCCGCAGCAGCCGCCCCTCCTCGAGCTCCTCGACCCGCCAGAAGTCCAGCGCGTCGCCGACGTAGAGGTCCGACGGCGACCGCCGTCCCCGCCGCAGGCCCACCCCGCCGACGGCCCGGTCCAGCCAGCCGCGCACCTCCCAGGCCAGCGGGAAGGAGTACCAGCCGGTCTCCCCGCCGATGCCCTCCACCACCCGCCACAGCGCCTCCGGTGACGCGTCGGTCTCCCGGGTCTTCTCGTCGAGGTAGAGGGTGCCGCCGGCCCAGTCGGGGTCGGTGGGCAGCGGGTCCGACGGCGCACCGGGGGTGGACGCCGACGACCAGCGGGTGGCGACGGTCCGGTCCCTGACCCGCTGGATCGCCAGCCGCACCGCCTCGTCGAAGCCCAGCAGCCCCTCCGGCGGGTCGGGCACGAACTGCGCGATGTCGTGCTCGGAGCACACGACGGTGTTGCGCAGGGACTCCACGAGCGGGCGGGCGATCGACGCCGGCACCGGGGTGACGATGCCGACCCAGTGGCTGGACAGGCCCGGGCTCAGCACCGGCACCGGGAGGATCCGCCGCCGGGACAGCCCGGCCACCGCGGCGAAGCGCTGCATCATCTCCAGGTAGGTCATGACGTCGGGTCCGCCGATGTCGAAGCTCCGGTGCACCTCGGGCGACAGCGTGGCGCAGCCGACGAGGTAGCGGAGCACGTCGCGGATGGCGATCGGCTGGATCCGGCTGTGCACCCACCGCGGCGTCACCATGACCGGCAGCCGCTCGGTCAGGTAGCGCAGCATTTCGAAGGACGCCGACCCCGACCCCAGCACCACCGCGGCCCGCAGGACGGCGGTCGGGACGCCGGAGCCCAGCAGGATCTCGGCGACCTCGGCCCGCGAGCGCAGGTGCGGGGAGAGCTCCTCGTCCGCGGGCTCCAGGCCACCGAGGTAGACCAGGCGCCCGACGCCGGCCTCCTGCGCGGCGCGGGCCATCACCCCCGCCGCCCGCCGGTCGGTCTCCTCGAACTGCGGGCCGGTGCCCAGCGCGTGGATCAGGTAGTAGACGACGTCGACCCCGGCGCAGGCCGCGGCGACCGCCTGCGTGTCGCCGGCGTCGGCCCGGGCGATCTCGACCCGGCCGGCCCACGGGTGGTCGCGCAGCCGCTCCGGCGACCGGGTCATCACCCGGACCCGGTGCCCGGCGGCGAGCAGTTCGGGCACCAGCCGCCCGCCGATGTAGCCGGTCGCCCCCGTGACGAGGCAGGTCTTCACGGTGGGGACGCCGGTGGTGCCGTCGGTCGCGGGCATGTCCCGAGTGTCCGGCGTGCGGGCCGCCGGCGCTCGAGTCACGGGCCGCGAGGGACAGGGCCACGATCGGCTGGGTCCACGCTGGCCTTCGGCGGTCGCGTCCACCGGCACCGTCGAGCAGGGGGTCCCCCATGGCCGACACCCCCGCTGCACCCGACCGCACGTCCGACGGCCAGCCGGCGCTCAAGCGGCGCAGGCTCAGGGCGGGGCCCTGCAGCGGGGTCGTTCCAGTACGTCACCGGCTCGGCGTGGGGCCCTGACGGGTGGCCGTTCCGGCACACCACGAGGCCCCCGGGGACGGCGTGTCGGCCCCGGGGGCAACACCGGTGGTGGCAGACGTGCTGCGAGTGGCGCAGACACGACGTGAGGGCCGGGACGGCGGCATTCCTGTCGTACCACCCGGTATCCTGGAGGACAGAAACCGCCAGCATCCGGCTGAGAGCCGTTCTGCGCCCCTGTCCGCACTCGGGGCGCCAGCCGCCGGGTGCGCGACAGAAGGGCCCCACGTGGTCGCGCGACCGAAGACCGACGCCCAGGAGAACGCCTACTCGGGCAGCTCCATCACCGTCCTCGAGGGCCTCGAGGCCGTCCGCAAGCGCCCCGGCATGTACATCGGCTCGACCGGTGAGCGGGGCCTGCACCACATGGTCTGGGAGGTGGTCGACAACGCCGTCGACGAGGCCCTGGCCGGCTTCTGCGACACCGTCCGCGTCACCCTGCTGCCCGACGGCGGCGTCCGGGTGGAGGACAACGGCCGCGGCATCCCGGTCGACATGCACCCGGTGGAGAAGCGGCCGACCGTCGAGGTCGTCATGACCATCCTGCACGCGGGCGGCAAGTTCGACGGCAAGAGCTACGGCGTCTCCGGCGGCCTGCACGGCGTCGGTGTCACCGTCGTCAACGCGCTGTCCACCGAGCTGGACGTGCGCATCTGGCGCGACGGCACCGAGTGGCACCAGCACTACGCCGAGGCCAAGCCCTCCCCGCTGGAGAAGATCGGCCCGACGACCAAGCGCGGCACCCAGATCACCTTCTGGGCCGACCCGACGATCTTCGAGACGACCACCTACTCGTTCGACACGATCAGCCGCCGGCTGCAGGAGATGGCGTTCCTCAACGCCGGCCTGCGGATCATCCTGCGCGACGAGCGCCCGGGTCACAGCAAGGCCGAGACCGGCATGGCCGAGGAGCTGTCGCTCGCCGAGGAGGCGCCGGCCCCGGAGGCCGAGGCGCCGGCGTTCGAGCCCACCGAGGTCACCTACTTCTACGAGGGCGGCCTGAAGGACTACGTCGCGCACCTCAACCGGACCAAGACCGCGATCCACCGCTCGGTCATCGGCTTCTCGGCCGACGGCACCGGCAAGAACGACACGGCGATGTCGGTGGACATCGCGATGCAGTGGTCGGAGGCCTACTCCGAGTCGGTGCACACCTTCGCCAACATCATCAACACCCACGAGGGCGGCACCCACGAGGAGGGCTTCCGCGCCGCGCTCACCTCGATCGTCAACCGGTACGCCGAGGAGAAGAAGCTCTTCAAGAGCAAGGACGAGAAGCTGACCGGCGAGGACATCCGCGAGGGTCTCGCCGCGATCGTCTCGGTGAAGCTCGGCGACCCGCAGTTCGAGGGCCAGACCAAGACCAAGCTCGGCAACACCGAGGTCAAGGGCTTCGTGCAGCGGGTCTGCAACGACCAGCTCGCGCACTGGTTCGAGGCCAACCCGGCCGAGGCCAAGCAGATCATCACCAAGGCCAGCTCGGCCGCGCGCGCCCGTCGCGCCGCCCAGCAGGCCCGCCAGCTGGCGCGCAAGAACCCGCTGAACTCCACCGGCCTGCCCGGCAAGCTGGCCGACTGCCGCTCGACCGACCCGCGCAACTCCGAGGTCTACATCGTCGAGGGGGACTCGGCCGGCGGCTCGGCCAAGTCCGGCCGCGACTCGATGTTCCAGGCGATCCTGCCGATCCGGGGCAAGATCATCAACGTCGAGAAGGCGCGCATCGACCGGGTGCTTAAGAACACCGAGGTCCAGTCGATGATCACGGCCTTCGGCACCGGCATCCACGACGAGTTCGACCTGTCGAAGCTGCGTTACCACAAGATCGTGCTGATGGCCGACGCCGACGTCGACGGCCAGCACATCCGCACCCTGCTGCTGACCCTGCTGTTCCGCTTCATGCGACCGCTGGTCGAGGCCGGCCACGTCTACCTGGCCCAGCCGCCGCTGTACAAGATCAAGTGGGGCGGCAAGATCGGCGACGAGTACGTCTACAGCGACAAGGAGCGCGACGCCGTCCTCAAGGCCGGCGCCGAGTCGGGCCGCAAGCTGCCCAAGGACGACGCCATCCAGCGGTTCAAGGGCCTCGGCGAGATGAACGCGACCGAGCTCTGGGAGACCACGATGAACCCGGAGACGCGGATCCTGCTGCAGGTCACCCTCGAGGACGCCGCCACCGCCGACGAGCTGTTCAGCGTGCTCATGGGCGAGGACGTCGACGCCCGCCGCAGCTTCATCACCCGCAACGCCAAGGACGTCCGCTTCCTCGACGTCTGAGGAAGGACCCCCTCGCCCCCCACCGCTCGCAGGCTCGCGGCGGGGCCCTGCGAGGGGGCCGGCCGACCGGCGCTCCCCCACCAACTGTGCGCACCCACTCGTGGAGATCTGAACCGTGACCGAGACCCCTGCCCGCGACCGCATCGAGCCGGTCGACCTCCAGCAGGAGATGCAGCGCAGCTACATCGACTACGCGATGTCGGTCATCGTCGGCCGCGCGCTGCCGGAGGTCCGAGACGGCCTCAAGCCGGTGCACCGCCGCGTGCTGTACGCCATGTACGACCAGGGCTTCCGCCCCGACCGGAGCTACGTCAAGTGCGCCCGCGTCGTCGGTGAGGTCATGGGTAACTACCACCCGCACGGCGACTCGGCGATCTACGACGCCCTGGTGCGGTTGGCCCAGCCGTGGTCGATGCGGTACCCGCTGATCGACGGCCAGGGCAACTTCGGCTCCCCGGGCAACGACCCGGCGGCGGCCATGCGCTACACCGAGGCCCGGCTGACGCCGCTGGCCATGGAGATGCTGGCCAACATCGACGAGGAGACCGTCGACTTCCAGCCGAACTACGACGGCAAGAACCAGGAGCCCCTGGTCCTGCCCGGCCGCATCCCCAACCTGCTGATCAACGGCTCGGCGGGCATCGCCGTCGGCATGGCCACGAACATGCCGCCGCACAACCTCCGCGAGGTGGCGGACGCGGTCTTCTGGATGCTCGACCACCCGGACGCCGAGCACGAGGAGGCGCTCACCGCCTGCATGGCGCGGGTCAAGGGCCCCGACTTCCCCACCCACGGCCTGATCGTGGGCCGCGAGGGCATCGAGGAGGCCTACCGCACCGGTCGCGGGTCGGTCCGCATGCGCGCGGTCGTCACCGTCGAGGAGGACGCCAAGGGCCGGGTGCAGCTGGTCGTCACCGAGCTGCCCTACCAGGTCAACCCGGACAACCTGGCCGAGGCGATCGCCGAGGCGGTCAAGGACGGCCGGCTCCAGGGCATCAGCGAGATCGCCGACGAGTCCAGCGACCGCGTCGGCCGCCGGCTGGTCATCACGCTGCGCCGGGATGCCGTGGCCAAGGTCGTGCTGAACAACCTCTACAAGCACACCCAGCTGCAGACGACGTTCGGCTGCAACATGCTCTCGATCGTCGACGGCGTCCCGCGGACGTTGCGCCTCGACGAGCTGATCCGCTACTACGTCCTGCACCAGATCGAGGTCATCCAGCGGCGGACCCGCTACCGGCTGCGCAAGGCCGAGGAGCGCGCGCACATCCTGCGCGGTCTGGCCAAGGCCCTCGACCAGCTCGACGCGGTCATCGCCCTCATCCGGTCCAGCGCGTCGGCCGACGCGGCGCGCAGCGGCCTGATGGAGCTGCTGGACATCGACGAGATCCAGGCCACCGCGATCCTGGACATGCAGCTGCGCCGGCTGGCCGCCCTCGAGCGGCAGCGGATCCTCGACGAGCTCGCCGAGCTCGAGGCCCGCATCGCCGACCTGCAGGCGATCCTCGACTCGCCCGAGCGGCAGCGGCAGATCATCCGCGACGAGCTCACCGAGATCGTGGAGAAGTACGGCGACGACCGGCGCACGAAGTTCGTGGCCAACGACGGTGACGTGTCGATGGAGGACCTCATCGCCGAGGAGGAGGTCGTCGTCACCATCACCCGCACCGGGTACGCCAAGCGGACCAAGAGCGACCTCTACCGGTCGCAGCGCCGCGGCGGCAAGGGCGTCATGGGTGCGGCCCTGAAGCAGGACGACATCGTCGACCACTTCTTCGTGGGCTCGACCCACGACTGGATCCTCTTCTTCACCAACAAGGGCCGGGTCTACCGGGCCAAGGCCTACGAGCTGCCCGAGGCCAACCGCACGGCCCGCGGCGCGCACGTGGCCAACATCCTGGCCTTCCAGCCCGACGAGAAGATCGCCCAGGTCATGCAGATCAAGGACTACGGGGTCGCCCCGTACCTGGTCCTGGCCACGGCGAACGGGCAGGTGAAGAAGACCCGGCTGACCGACTTCGACTCCCCGCGCAGCGGCGGCGTCATCGCGATCAACCTGCGCGACAGCGACGAGCTGGTCGGTGCCGCGCTCATCGACCCCGAGCAGGACCTGCTGCTGGTCACCCGGAAGGCGATGTCGATCCGGTTCAAGGCCGACGACGCCACGCTGCGGCCGATGGGCCGGGCCACCGAGGGAGTCCGCGGCATCGCGCTGTCCCCGGACGACTCGCTGCTGTCGATGATCGTGGTCGAGGAGGGGGTCGACGTCCTGGTCGCCACCGAGCGCGGCTTCGCCAAGCGGACCGGGATCGAGAACTACCCGGCCCAGGGCCGCGGCGGCAAGGGCGTGCTCACCGCTGACCCCAAGTCGCGCAAGGGCAACCTGGTCGGGGCGCTGGCGGTGCAGCTGGGCGACGAGCTCTACGCCATCACCTCCGGCGGCGGCGTCATCCGCACCCCGGTCAACGGCGTCCGGCACAACAAGGACCGCGCCACCATGGGTGTCAAGCTCATGAACTTGCCGGAAGACGTGTCGATCGTGGCGATCGCCCGTACGACGGACAACGACGAGCCTGCCGCTTAGGCTGGAGGCGATGACGGAAGGGGAGGGGCGTCCCGTGCGGGCGTCCCGCCCCCTCGGTCACAGCCACCAGGGATCTGACCGGCGCCCGGGTGCTCCCGGCCGCACGCCGGGTACCCCGGGTGCGAGGCAGCGGCGAGGGCCGCTGGGGAACGGGAGACTCGCATGAGCGACCGGACGCAGGGTTCGGTGCGCACCGGGTCCCGGACCGGGGAGACCGCCCCGGCGCAGGGGACGGCGACCGGTCAGCAACCCGCGGCCGACGGCACACCGCCGGTGGGGGCCACCCAGTCCATCCCCGGCGCGAACACCGCCCGGACCCAGGCCCAGGCGGCCGCCGGTGGGGGTGCCTCGGCCGCGACCGGCCCGGCGTCCGCCACGCAGACCGCCGTCCCGCCGGCGACCGGTGCGCAGCCGGCCACCGGTGCCCAGCCGGCCGCCGGCGCGGCGAAGGCGCCCTCCGGCAAGGCCGCCCGCGGCCCGCGCCGCGCCCGCCTGCAGCTGCGGCACATCGACACGTTCTCGGCGCTGAAGATCTCGCTGGTGCTGTCGATCGCGATGTTCTTCATCTGGATGGTCGCCGTCGGTGTGCTCTACGGCGTGCTGTCGGGCCTCGGCGTCTTCGAGACGCTCAACGACCTGTTCGGCCAGCTCGGCAGCGCGTCGGGGGGCGACGGTCGCGGCGAGGTCATCACCCCGGGCATCGTCTTCGGCGGGGCCGCGGTCATCGGGGCCATCAACATCGTGCTGATGACCGCCCTGTGCACCGTCGCGGCGTTCATCTACAACATGTGCTCCGACCTGGTCGGCGGCCTCGAGGTCACCCTCTCCGAGCGCGATTGAGGCCACGTCGGTCCACCGGCCTCCGGGCCCCGGCCCGGGCAGCCCCGCGCGGAGGTCGACCTCACACCACCCCCCTGCGGACGGCGCACCGGCGGCAGGTACGCTGATCGAGGTCCACGGGCCTGTAGCTCAGGCGGTTAGAGCGCATCCCTGATAAGGATGAGGCCGGAGGTTCAAGTCCTCCCAGGCCCACCCGTGTTCCGGCGCCACCGGCCCACCCCGCTCCCGGGGTCGGGTCCCGGCCCCCTCCCGAGGAGGGGGACTCCCCTCGAGGAGGTACCCCGCGTGCTCAGGAAGATCGTCCTCGCGGCAGCCGCCGCGACCGCCCTGGCCGCCGTCCGGAGGCGCACGGCCGGCAGGGCGGAGGCCGACCTCTGGGCCGAGGCCACCCGCGGGCCCCAGGCGGTCAGCACACCCGCCGCCCGCTGACCCGCCGGGAGGCCCCACCTCCCACCCCGGGGACGTAGCTCAATTGGCAGAGCACCGCCTTTGCAAGGCGGGGGTTAGGGGTTCGATTCCCCTCGTCTCCACCCCTCGACACCGGCTCCACCCCGTCGCCGTCCGTGCCCTGTGCACAACCCGGTCACGGTGCTCGGACGTCGCGGCGCGGTGGCGGTCCGCCACCGACCCGTATGGGTACCGTCGCGCCTCGCTTTCCCGAGACCCGGAGGACCGACGTGAGCACGCAGCAGCCGGCACCCGACGCGCCGCAGCCCGTCTGGCACCCCCTGCCGGCACCGCTCCCGCGTCAGCACAGTCCCTTCCGGCGCGGCTTCGGCCTCGGCCTGGGAGCGAGCCTGGGAGCCGGCCTGACGCTGGGCGCGGTCGGCCTGGGGCTGGTCGTGGTCATGGTGCTGGCCCTGGTCGGGCTGGCGTCGGGCGGCGGCGAGAGCGAGCCCGGCGCCCCGGTGACCGAGACCGTCTGGGGTGAGCCGGGAGCCGGGGCGCGGCTGGTCGCCGTCCCGGTCACCGGGGTCATCCTGGGCGGCGCGAGCGACGGTGTTCCCTTCGGCGGTGCGACCTACGGCTACGACGTCGCCGACACCATCGACGCCCTGGAGGCCGAGGACGCCGTCGGACTGGTCCTGGAGCTCAACACCCCAGGGGGGACGATCTACGGCTCCCGGGCCATCGCCGACGCCGTGGAGCGCTACCAGAAGCGGACCGGCAACCAGGTGATGGCCCACGTGCAGGGCATGTCGGCCTCGGGCGGGGTGTACGCCATGGCGGGGGCTGACCAGGTCGTCGCCGACCACGGCAGCCTCGTCGGCAGCATCGGCGTGGTCATGGGCCCGTTCCAGCGGTTCCGCGACGTCACCGGCATCCCGGGCTCGCTGCTGGAGCCTGGCGTGACCACCGAGGGCGGCATCACCGAGGAGTACCTCACGCGGGGCCGCGGCAAGGACTTCGGCAACCCCTACCGCGACATCACCGAGGAGGAGCGGGCCGTCCTGGGCGCGGGCCTGGACCGGGAGTACGGGGAGTTCGTCGCGTGGGTGTCCCAGGCGCGGGGCATCCCGGCGCAGACGATCGTCGACGAGCTGGGCGCCTTCGTCTTCGACGGCTACACCGCCGTCGACCGGGGCCTGGTCGACCGGGTCCTGGGCCGCGAGGAGGCCTACCGGTACGCCGCGGAGATGAACGGCGCCGACCCCGACGACACCCGCGTGGACCGCATCGTCGGTCCTGGGTTCCTCGAGTCCTTCCTCGGCGCGAACTCACCCGCGGGCGGCGTCGGCGTGGTGGCGGGCGAGCCCGGGCGCAGCGTCGTGTGCGCCGGCGCCCCGCTGGTGCTGGCTCACCACGGGGACCTCGCGACCGCCTGCACCCCCCGCTGAGGCACCCGCGTCGGTCAGGACCTCCGGCACTGGACGCCGATCCCTCCCTGCGCCACCGTCGCCCCGGCCACTGGCCCACCGGCCGGGCGGGCCGGGGCCTCGCGACGGAGGAGGAGCCGTGGCACGCAAGAGCCTGGACTGCCGGACGATCCCCAGCGAGCGCAACTGCACCGTGCAGATCTCCGGCGAGGAGGACGAGGTCCTCGAACTGGCGGTGGCGCACGCCGTCACCGCGCACGGGCACACCGACAGCCCGGAACTGCGGCAGGGGCTGCGGGCCGGGCTCCGGGACGACGAGGGGCTCCTGGCCGAGCCGGGGTCCTTCCTGCAGCTCATCGAGTTCCACGCCCGCGACCTCGACGGCTTCGGCCGCATCGTCGAGGACTGGCGCGAGCGGATGGGACGGGAGACGACGGCCCGCTGGGGCGTGGTCGCCGCCGACCGGGACCGCGCCGACACCTACGTCGAGATCGTCGCCTTCCCGGACCACGCCTCGGCGATGCGCAACTCCGAGCACCCGGTGACGAGCGACTTCGCCAAGCGGATGCAGGAGGTCACCGAGGGGGAGACGTCCTTCCGCAACCTCGACGTCGAGCGCGTGCTGCGCATGTAGGAGGACCCCCTCGCCCCCCGCCATGGAAGGACCCCGTCCTCCCCAACCTTCGGGGAAGGACCCCTCTGCCCCCCCGCTACTCGCAGGCTCGCAGCGGGACCCTGCAGAGGGGCCTGCGGTGCCCTGGACGGGGCCAGCGGCGGGACCCCGCACGGGGGCCGTGGTCCGCTCCCCGTGCTCGCGGGGCGCGGACCAGTGGGAGAGTGGACGTCGTGACTGAAGCGACTCCCGCACGCCGCGCCGTCCTGCACACCAACCACGGCGACATCACCGTCGACCTGTTCCCCGACCACGCGCCCAAGACGGTCGCGAACTTCGCCGACCTGGCCGAGGGCCGCCGTGAGTGGACCCACCCGCAGACCCGCGCGAAGACCACCGATCGCCTCTACGACGGCACCGTGTTCCACCGGGTCATCGACGGCTTCATGATCCAGGGCGGTGACCCGCTGGGGCAGGGGATCGGCGGCCCGGGCTACCAGTTCGGCGACGAGATCCACCCCGACCTCGCCTTCACCAAGCCCTACCTGCTGGCCATGGCCAACGCGGGCCCCGGCACCAACGGCTCCCAGTTCTTCATCACCGTCACGCCGACCACCTGGCTGACCGGCAAGCACACGATCTTCGGTGAGGTGGCCGACCAGGCCGGCCGCGACGTCGTCGACCGCATCGCCAAGGTGCAGACCGGCCGCGGCGACCGCCCGGTGGAGGACGTCGTCCTGCAGTCGGTCGAGGTGCAGCGCAGCTGACCACCAGCCCGGACGACGGGGGCGCCGGCCTCGGCCGGCCGCAGCCGGCGCCCCCGACCACCACCTGCTACCGGCACCCCGACCGGCCCACCCGCATCTCCTGCACACGGTGCGGGCGGCCGATCTGCCCGGAGTGCATGACACCCGCCTCCGTGGGCTTCCAGTGCCCGGCGTGCGTCCGCGAGGGCAACGCCTCCGTGCGGCGCCCGCGCGAGGCCCCGCTGCTGCGGCGCGCCGGTCGCCGCTTCGGCGCCGTCACCGTGAGCCTGATCGCGCTCAACGTGGCCATGTTCGTGGTGACGGCGGTCTCTGCGGGCCTGGCCGGCGCGAACCCGCTGGAGAACCAGTACTCCCCGCTGTTCGCGGAGCTGGCGCAGATCCCGGTCCTGGTGCAGCTGGGCGAGGACTGGCGGCTGCTCACCGCGGCCTTCCTGCACATCGGCGTCCTGCACCTGGTGCTCAACATGCTGGCGCTGCTCGTGTTCGGCTCCGAGCTCGAGCGCCAGCTGGGCCGGTGGCGCTACCTCGCCGTCTACCTGGTCTCGCTGCTCGGTGGGGCGGTCGCACTGCAGCTGTTCGGTGAGCCGGGGCGGCCGGTCGCGGGCGCGTCGGCCGCGATCTACGGGCTGCTCGGGGGCCTCGCCGTCGTCATGCTGGCCCGCCGGGAGGACCTCCGCGGCCTGCTCACCCTGCTGGCGATCAACGTGTTCATCAGCTTCCTGCCGGGCGTCTCCCTGCTGGGGCACCTCGGCGGCCTGGTGGCCGGCTTCCTCGCCACCGGGCTGGTCGTGCTGGCCCGGCGACGCACCGAACTGCAGGTGCTGGGCCTCATGCTGCTGGCGGCGGCGCTCGTCGTGGTGGCGCTGAGCGTCTCGACGCTCGTCGTCCTGGGCTAGTCAGAGGACCCCGTCCTCCTCACCGCTCGCGAGCTCGGGGCGAGCCTCTCGACGGGGCCGCAGCGCGCGCAGCGCCCGGGCGACCTCGGCCGGGTCGGCGCCCAGGTCCCGGCGGCCGAGCAGCACCAGCTCGCCGTCGTCGTCCGGCCCGGCGGCGGTGTCCAGCTCCAGCAGCCGGGAGCGCAGCCCCCAGCGCCGGGTGTCGCGCACCCGCACCTGCAGGCGCGCCCACGGCAGGTGGGTGGTGCCGGTCAGGCCTCGGACGGCGACGCCGCCCGGACCCGCGGACAGGCGCGGGCGGAGCAGCCGGTCGCGCGCCGTCAGGGCCAGCAGCAGGACGGCGGCCGCGCCGACGAGCACCCGCCCGAGCGGGTCGAGGACCACCGTGGTCAGCCCCAGGAGCACGCCGGCGATCGCCAGAGCCGCCGTCTCCCCGGTCCGCGGTGACCACTCCACGCCGCCCAGCCTCCCAGGAGAAGGACCCCGTCCCGCTCACGCCTCGGAGAAGGACCCCCCGCCACTCGCAGGCTCGAGCCGGGCCCCGTCCAGAGGCTCCCCGCAACGGGGCCCTTCATCGGTGAGGAGGACGTGGTGCTCGCTCCCGCAGGGAGCCGGCGAGCCTCGGGACGGGACCAGGACCCCGGTACGTGGACGTCCTACCATCTCGGCCAGGTAGGGCGGAACGCCGCCCACGTCGATGAGGAGTGGTCATGCGAGATGCCGTCATCTGCGCCGCGGTGCGCACCCCGGTGGGCAAGCGGGGCGGCGGTCTGTCCGGCGTACACGCCGTGGACCTGTCCGCCGCCGTGCTCGAGGCCCTGGTCGAGCGGGCCGGCATCGACCCGGCTGCCGTCGAGGACGTGTTCTGGGGCTGCGTGAGCCAGGTCGGCGAGCAGACGTTCAACATCGGCCGCAACGCCGTCCTGGCCGCGGGCTGGCCGGAGTCGGTGCCGGGGACGACGATCGACCGGCAGTGCGGCTCCTCCCAGCAGGCGGTCGCGTTCGCCGCCGCCACGGTCATCAGCGGGCAGGCCGACGTCGTCATCGCCGGCGGCGTGGAGTCGATGAGCCGGGTGCCGATGGGCTCCACGTACAACGAGGCCATCGGGGCCGGGGCGCCCCTGGGCCCGCGCTTCCTCGAGCGCTACGACGGGGTCTTCCCCAACCAGGGCGTGGGCGCGGAGATGATCGCCGAGCGGTGGGGCTTCTCCCGCGCCCAGCTCGACGAGTACTCCCTCGCCTCGCACGAGAAGGCGGCCAAGGCCCAGGCCGACGGCGCCTTCGAGGAGGAGATCGTCCCGGTCGCCACGCCCGACGGGACGGTGGTCAGCGCCGACGAGGGCATCCGCCCCGGGGGCACCCTGGAGAAGCTGGCGTCGCTGAAGACCCCGTTCAAGGCCGACGGCGTCATCAGCGCCGGCAACGCCAGCCAGATCTCCGACGGGTCGGCGGCGCTGCTGGTCACCACCTCGGAGAAGGCCCGCGAGCTCGGCCTGCGCCCGCTGATGCGCATCCACACCACGGTCATGGCCGGCGACGACCCGGTCATCATGCTGTCCGCCCCCATCCCGGCCACGCACAAGGTGCTGCAGCGGTCCGGCCTGTCGGTCGACGACATCGGGGTGTTCGAGGTGAACGAGGCGTTCGCGCCGGTGCCGCTGGCCTGGCAGGTCGAGACCGGGGCCGACGCCGAGCGGCTCAACCCGCGCGGCGGCGCCATCGCGCTGGGCCACCCGCTGGGCGGCTCGGGCGCCCGCATCATGACCACGCTCGTCCACACCATGCTGGCCACCGGCACCCGCTACGGCCTGCAGACGATGTGCGAGGGCGGTGGGATGGCCAACGCGACCGTCCTCGAGCTGCTCCCGCAGTAGTCCACAGTCCCCGCACGACGGCCCCCGGTCCCCAGCGGACCGGGGGCCGTCGTGCTGGGGACGACACCGTGGAGCCGGGGATCTGCCGTGGTCAGGCCGCGTGTCGCGCTACCACACCGGGGGTACGTCCGCGACCGGGCCACCGGCCCGGGGCGGCCGCCATGTCGACTCATCCACAGTTGTGTGCACAGCTGGGGATGGACTCACAGGCCTGTAGTTACCCCGGTGCCCTTCTCGTCACACCTACCCCACCTGCGGCAAACCCCCAGGTCAGCGGCTCGTGGTCGAACAGGCGTTCTCCACACGTCGTGGACAACCCTGGGGGCGGAGCGCTTTGTCGACCTGTGGACAGCGTCCGTGCGCTGTGCACAACACCGCCTGTGGACAACACTGTGCGTATCCGGGTGGTGACAAACGAGCGGCCCCCGTCCCGGGTGGGACAGGGGCCGCTCGAGTGGTGGTCCGTCGTTCAGCGCCAGCGCATCGACATGACCAGGCCGGCCACCATGAGGCCGAAGCCGATGGCGAAGTTCCAGGCGTTGAGGCCGGCCATGAAGGGGATGCGCTCCCCGGCGACGTAGAACACGACGATCCACAGCAGCCCCAGCAGCATGAGGGCGACCATGAGCGGGGCGTACCAGCGCGGGCTGGGCTGCACGGCCCGCGCGCTCGCCGTCCCGGACTGCAGGGTGCCCTGCGGCGGCGTGTAGACCGACTTCTTGCGCACCTTGGACTTGGGCACCTGTCGTACTCCCTCCGGGGCCGGTCCGTCGCGACCGGCCGTGACCGGTTCCCAGCCTAAGCTGCGGACGTGGCCACAGCCCGCACCCTGCGCGCACGGGTGACCCGTGGGGGTACCGCGTGGGCCGCGCTGGTGCCGGTGGTGGCGCTGGCTGCGGGGCTGCTCTTCGCCACCTCCAGCCAGACCGCCCAGGGCACCGACCTGCGCGGCGGCGAGGCCACCGAGCTCTCCGCGCTCATCCCCGCCCGGGAGGACGTCGTCGCCGCGCAGGAGGAGCAGCTGACGGCGCTGCAGGCCCAGGTCCAGGCCCTCACCGACCAGGCGGCGTCCCGGAACGGCACCGTGGCGGCCGCCCGCGACGCCGGCGAGGCGGGGGAGCTGTCGGCCGGCCTGGTGGCGCTCGCCGGGCCCGGGGTGGAGATCACCCTGGACGACGCCCCCCGGCGGCCGGACGGCTCGCTGCCCATCGGCGCCCGGCCCGACGACGTCGTCATCCACCAGTCCGACGTGCAGGCCGTCGTCAACGCCGTGTGGGCCGCCGGCGCGGACGGGGTGGCGATCATGGGTCAGCGGCTGATCGCGACCAGCGCCGTCCGCTGCGTGGGCAACGTGCTGCTGCTCCACGGGCGCACCTGGTCCCCGCCGTTCGTGGTCACCGCGATCGGGGACGCCGACGCGGTCCGCGCCCAGCTGGCCACCTCGCCGCAGGTCCAGGTGTTCCAGCAGGCGGTCGAGGACTACGGGTTGGGCTTCGCCGTCCAGGAGCGGGCCGAGCTCACGCTGCCCGCCTACGACGGCCCGCCGTCCATGGAGTACGCCAGAGCCGCTGACGGTTAGGCCCCGTGCAGGACGAAGGACCCCGTCCTCCCCCACCCCTCGGGGAAGGACCCCTCTGCCCCCCGCTACTCGCAGGCTCGCAGCGGGACCCTGCAGAGGGGCCTGCGGTGCCCTGGACGGGGCCTGGGGCGCACGGGGTCCTCCTGGTACACAGGGACCGTGAGCCGCCCCGTCCTCGTCGTCGACAACTTCGACAGCTTCGTCTACAACCTGGTCCAGTACCTGGGCCAGCTCGGCGTGGAGTGCGTCGTCCGGCGCAACGACGCCGTCGCCGTCGAGGAGCTCCCCGACCTCGACGTCGCCGGGGTGCTGCTCTCCCCGGGCCCGGGGACGCCGGCCGGTGCCGGGGTGACCGTGCCGATGGTGCGGGCCGCCGCCGAGGCCGGGACGCCGGTCCTGGGCGTCTGCCTGGGCCACCAGGCGATCGGTGCGGCGTTCGGGGCGGAGGTCGTGCGAGCACCGGAGCTGCTGCACGGCAAGACCAGCCAGGTGGTGCACGACGGCGTCGGCGTGCTGGCCGGTCTGCCCTCGCCGTTCACCGCCACCCGGTACCACTCGCTGGCCGTCGACCGCGACACCGTGCCGGCCGAGCTGGAGGTCACCGGGACGACGCCCTCGGGCATCGTCATGGCGCTGCGGCACCGGGAGCTGCCCATCGAGGGCGTGCAGTTCCACCCCGAGTCGGTGCTGACCGAGGGCGGCCACCGGATGCTCGCCACCTGGCTGGAGGCCTGCGGCCTCGCGCCCGACCCGGCCACCGTGGAGGCGGCCAGCGCGGCGGCCCACCGGCTCACCACGGTCGCCACGACGGCCTGAGCGGCTCCTCGGACGCCGCAGGGCCCCTCCCCGATCCGGGGTGGGGCCCTGCTCTGTCGTCCCGGGCTACTCGGGGGTGGGGCCGGGCGGCACCTGGACGACCACCGCGATCGGGTCGTCCGCGGCCGCCCGGCTGCCGGCCGGTGGCCGGGTGCCCTCGATCGCGGTGGCCTGTGACGGGTCGGCCACCTGGTTCCCCTGGGTGTCGACCACGCGGACGTCGGTGAAGCCGGCCGATCGCAGAGCGCTGACGGCTGCCGCGGCGGACGGCTGGGTCGTGACGTCGGGAACGGTCAACAGCGGGTCCTCGACCGGCTCGGCCGGGCCGCTGGAGACCTCCAGGGTGATCGCGTCGCCGGCGGACGCCTGCTCGCCGGCGGACGGATCGGTCGCGACGACGGTGCCCGCGGGTTGGTCGGACTCGACCTGCTCCGGCGTGACGTTGGTGAAGCCGGCGTCCCGCAGCGCCTGGGTGGCCGCCGCCTGCTGCTGACCGGTCACGTCCGGCACCTCGGCGTCGCCGTCGGACACCTGCAGCGTCACGGTGTCGCTCGGGTCCACCGACTGGCCCTCGTCGGGGCTGACGTCGACGACCTGGTCGGCGGGCGAGAGGGAGTCGACCTCCTCGGTCTGCACGTCCTCGAAGCCGGCGTTCGCCAGGGTGGTCTCGGCGCGGTCGACGTCCAGGCCGATGACGGCCGGGACCTCGATCGTGTCCGGCCCGACGCCGACCACCAGGTCGACGGCGGTCCCCTCGGCCACCTGGGTGCCGCTGGACGGGTCGGTGCCGAGGACGGTGTCGACCTGGGACTCGTCCTGGGTGACCTGGGTGGTCACCTCGCCGACGGTGAGCCCGGCTGCCTCGAGGTTCTGGGTGGCCGTCGCCTGGTCCTGGCCGGCGACGTTCGGCACGGAGACCTGCGTGGCCGTGGGCTCGGCCGCCGTCGGCTCCTCCTCGCCGCCGGAGTTGACGAGCAGCGCCACGGCGATGACGCCGCCGATGAGCAGCAGGCTGGCGACGACCGCGGCGATGATGCGGTTGCGCCGGCGCTTGCCGTCGTCCTCGTCGTCCCAGTCGTCGCCGCCGTACCCACCGGGGGGAGCGCCGATGATGGCGGTCTTCTCGGCGTCGCCCATCACGGGCGTGGCCTCGACCCGCTGGCCGGCCAGGGCCCGCAGCAGGTCGTTGCGCATGTCGGCGGCCGACTGGTACCGGTTGGCCGGGTTCTTGCTCAGCGCCTTGAGCAGGATCGCGTCGAGGTCCGGCGGGATCGCCGGGTTGACCGACGACGGCAGGCGCGGGTCCTCGCGCACGTGCTGGTAGGCCACCGACACGGGCGAGTCGCCGGTGAACGGCGGCGCGCCGGTGACCAGCTCGTAGAGCAGGCAGCCGACCGAGTACACGTCCGACCGGGCGTCGACGCTCTCGCCGCGGGCCTGCTCGGGGGACAGGTACTGCGCGGTCCCTATCACCGCGGCCGTGGAGGTCATGGTGGCCGCCGAGTCCGACACCGCGCGGGCGATGCCGAAGTCCATGACCTTGACCGTGCCCTGCGGCGTCACCATGACGTTCCCGGGCTTCACGTCCCGGTGCACGATGCCGTTGCGGTGGCTGAAGTCCAGGGCGGCGCAGATGTCGGCCGCGAACTCCATCGCCCGCTCCGGGGTGAGCACGCCCTCGCGGCGCAGCACGTCACGCAGGGTCTCGCCCTCGACGTACTCCATGACGATGTACGGGGTGGCGCCGCTCGACGACCGGTCCTCGCCGGTGTCGTAGACGGCGACGATCGCCGGGTGGTTCAGCGAGGCCGCGGCCTGCGCCTCCCGCCGGAAGCGCACCTGGAACGAGGGGTCGCGGGCGAGGTCGCTGCGCAGCACCTTGACCGCCACCTCGCGCCCCAGTCGCAGGTCGCGGCCGCGGTGCACCTCGGCCATGCCGCCGCGGCCGAGCACCCCGCCGATCTCGTAGCGCTCGCCGAGCACTGGAGGCGTGGTCATCGGAGGTCCTCTCGGGCGGTGCGGTCCTGCATCCGGGCGGGGCCCGGGGGAGCGCAGCGGACGGGCGGGCCGGCGGGCAGCGTAACCGCTGCGACCGGCCCGACCCGGGCGGCGCGAGGGGTGGAGCTCACGCGGGCGGACCCGCTTCCTGCCGTCCCGCCGCCTGCCCCTCGTCGGCGCCGTCACCCGCACCGTCGGGGGCGGGGGCACCGGGCTGGGGCTCCGGTTGCGGGGCCGGCGCGCCGGGCAGCTCCTCCTCCTCGTCGACGGGCGGGCTCGACGCGGTGGTGGGGGCGGCGGACGGGCTCGTCGCCGGCGCGGACGAGGTCGTCGCGGGGCCCCGCGAGGTGCTCGGGGCCGGTGCGGTGGTCTGCGGCGGGGCCTGGGTGGTCGGGGCCGCGGGAGCCTCGTCCTCGCCGGTGCCGGTGTCCTCGTCGCCGGTGTCGGGGACGAAGTCGTCGGGCGCCGCGAAGAGGGTCACCGTGGTGTCCGGTGCCACCGTGACCTCGGCAGGATCGGTGGCGACCACGTCGCCCTCGCTCAGCGCGATGCCCAGCGCGGCGACGTCGGCCTCGTCGGCATCCTCGATCTCCACCTGCAGCCCGTCGGCCTCCAGTTCCTCCTGGACGTCCTCGGCGGGCAGGCCGATGTAGGCGCTGGTGTCGACCAGCACACCTGCAGCCGGGGCGCTCGCGCTCGTCGGCGCGGCGGTGGGGTCGGCGTCGGTGCCCGTCGAGGCGTCGTCCCCACCGCCCAGCAGGGCCCACAGCCCGCCGCCCAGCAGCGCGAGCAGCAGCAGGCCGGCGACCAGCCACACCCAGCGGTTGCGCCCGCGGCGGTCGCCCACGGCCGCCGGGGCGTACCGGTGGTCCTCGTCCTCGTCCCCCGAGCGGCGCAGCGGCGGCATCGCCCCCACGGACGTGCCCGCCCCGGTCACGGCGGCGCCCCCGGCCGAGGCGGCGCCCAGCACCTGGGTGCGCGAGTCGGCGAGGTCGTCGACGACCTCGGTCTGCGCCGTCGGGGTGCCGCCGAGGGGGTACGGCGGCGTCGTCCCCGGCCCGGCGACCCCGGCGGCGGGGCTGAGCCCGTTGCCGGAGGCCACCGAGCGGATCGCGATGGCGAAAGCGGCACCGTCGGAGAAGCGGTCGGCCGGGTCCTTGGCGAGGGAGCGCTCGATCAGCAGCCGCACGGCCGGCGGGACGTTCGCCGGCAGCGGCGGCGGCGGGCGGTTGATGTGCGCCAGTGCCACCGCGACCTGCGACGTCCCGTCGAACGGCCGGCCACCGGTCAGGCACTCGTAGCCGACCACGCCCAGGGAGTAGACGTCGGAGGCGGCGGTGACCTCGAACCCCTGGGCCTGCTCGGGGGAGAGGTACTGGGCGGTGCCGACCACCATGCCGGTGCGGGTCAGCGGTGTCGCGTCCCGGGCGCGGGCGATGCCGAAGTCGGTCAGCTTCACCACGCCGTCGGGGCGCACGATGAGGTTGCCCGGCTTGATGTCGCGGTGGACGACGCCGGCGTGGTGGGCGGCCGACAGCCCGTCGGCGGCCTGGCCGAGGACGTGCAGCGTCCAGTCGACCGGGAGCTTCCCCTCCTCGTGCAGGATCGTGACCAGCGGCTTGCCCTCGACCAGCTCCATGACGAGGAAGGCCAACTGGGCGCCGCGCTCGTCCTCGGTCTCGCCGTAGTCGTAGACCGACGCGATGTTGGGGTGGGACAGGGCCGCGGTGTGCCGGGCCTCGTTGCGGAAACGGGCCACGAAGCTCGGGTCCCCGGTGAACTCGCTGCGCAGCACCTTGGCGGCGACCACGCGGTCCAGGACCCGGTCCCGGGCCCGCCACACCTCGCCCATGCCACCGGTGGCGATGGGTGCGGTGATCTCGTAGCGCCCGGCGAGGATCGTCCCGGTCGACAGCGTCATCAGCCGCCCTGTCCCTCGAGGTAGGCCTGCATGACGTCACGGGCGATGGGCGCGGACACGTCGCCACCCGTACCCCCGCCGTTGGCCACGAAGACCGCCACGGCGATCTGCGGGTCGTCGGCCGGGGCGAACCCGATGAACCAGTTGTGGTCCGGCCCGGCGTTCTCCGCCGTGCCGGTCTTGCCCGCCACCGTGACGCCGGGGATCCGTGCGCGCCGGCCGCTGCCGTTCTCGACGACGCTGACCATCATCTCCGTGAGCTGGTCGGCGACCTCGGCCGAGACCGGCTCGCTGAGCTCGTCCGGGTCGGTCTGGTCGATGACCGACAGGTCCGGCGCGCGCACCTGGTCGACGAGGTAGGGGCTCATCAGCGTCCCGTCGTTGGCCACCGCGGAGGCGATCATGGCCGCCTGCAGCGGGGTGAGCTGCACGTCCTGCTGGCCGATCGAGCTGACCCCGAGCTGGGCGTCGTTCTCGATCTCGCCCAGCGTGCTGCCCTCGACGGTCAGCGGGATGGCGAAGCCCTCGCCGTCGATGCCGAACGTCTCCGCCATGTCCCGGACCTGCTGCTCGCCGAGGTCGATGCCCAGCTGGGCGAAGGCGGTGTTGCAGGAGACGGTCAGCGCGTCGAGCAGGCTCTGCTGGCCGCTGGGGTCGCAGGCCGAGCCGCCGAAGTTCTCCAGCGGGGTGGAGGTGCCCGGCAGGACCAGCTCCTCCGGCGCCGGGACGACGGTGTCGGGCGTGTACTGGCCGGTGGACAGCGCGGCGGCCGACACCACCACCTTGAAGATCGACCCGGGCGAGTAGCGCGCGTCGGTGGCCCGGTTCAGGCGCGGGTCGATCTCCAGGGCCTCCAGCTCCTCCGCGTACGCGCGGATGTCCGCGGGCTGGTGGCTGGAGAGCCGGTTCGGGTCGTACGTCGGCGTGCTCGCCATGCCCAGCACGGCGCCGGTGGACGGGTCGAGGGCCACGACCGCGCCGGTGAGGCCCTCCAGGCCGGCCATCGCCGTCTCCTGCACCGCGCGGTCCATGGTCAGGACGACGTCCCCGCCGGCCGGGTCCCGCCCGGTGAACAGGTCGGCCAGCCGCCGGACGAACAGCCGGTCGTCGGTGCCGGACAGCACCGGATTGGCGGCCCGCTCCAGCTGCCAGTTGCCGTAGACCAGCGAGTAGTAGCCGGTGACCGGCGCGTACACCGGGCCCTGGGGGTACTGGCGCAGGTAGGTGAGCCGGTCGTCGGTCGGGATGGAGTTGGCGACCTCGGTGCCGGACACGACGATCGAGCCGCGCTCGCGGTCGTACTCCTCGGCGAGGACGCGGGTGTTCCGGCCGTCGGAGCGCAGCTCCTCGGACCGCACCACCTGGATCACGTTGACGTTCACGATCAGCAGCGTGAACAGGACCAGCACGCTGATCGCGACGCGGCGCAGCGGGGCGTTCACGTCTGCACCACCTCGGTCGGGGCGTCGCCGAGCGCGGGCTTCGGCGGCCCCGCGGGGGCGGCCGGGCGGCGGGCGGCGTCGCTGATCCGCACCAGGACGGCGACCAGCACGAAGTTGGCCACCAGCGACGAGCCGCCGTAGGCGAGGAACGGCGTGGTCAGGCCGGTGAGCGGCAGCAGGCCGGTGACGCCGCCGAGGACGACGAACACCTGCCAGGCGATCGCGAAGGACAGGCCGGCGGCCAGCAGCTTGCCGAAGGCGTCGCGGCAGATCAGCGAGGTGCGCAGCCCGCGCTCGACCAGCACGAGGTAGACGATGATCACCGCGACCAGGCCGAACAGGCCCAGCTCCTCGCCGATCGCGGCGGCGATGAAGTCGCTCTTGGCCACCGGCACCTGGTCGGGGCGGCCGCCGCCCAGCCCGGCCCCGAACAGGCCGCCGGTGCCCAGGCCGAACAGCGCCTGCGCCACCTGGTAGCCGGAGCCGTCGTAGTACTCGAAGGGGTCCAGCCAGGAGTCGACGCGCTGCTGCACGTGGCCGAACAGCTGGTAGGCGATGAGCGCGCCGCCGGCGAACAGGCCCAGGCCGATGAGCAGCCAGCTGGCCCGCTCGGTGGCCACGTAGAGCATCACCACGAAGATGCCGAACAGCAGCAGCGAGCTGCCCAGGTCGCGCTCGAAGACCAGCACGAGGATCGACAGCATCCAGGCCACGAGGACCGGGCCCAGGTCACGGCCGCGCGGCAGCTCCAGGCCCATGACGCGGCGGCTGGCCAGCGCCAGGACGTCGCGCTTGTCGACCAGGTAGGCGGCGAAGAACACCGACAGGCAGATCTTGGCGAACTCGCCGGGCTGGATGCTGAAGCCGGCCACGCGGATCCAGATCTTGGCGCCGTTGACCTCGGAGAGGGACGCCGGCAGCAGCGCCGGGATGGCCAGCAGCACCAGGCCGACCAGGGCCAGCGTGTAGGCGAACCGGGACAGCAGCCGGTGGTCGCGCAGCACCACGAGGACGCCCACGAAGAGCACCAGGCCCAGCGTCGCCCAGACCAGCTGCACGGGGGCGTCCTCCCGGCTGGCCGCGCTGCCGGCCTGCTGGGCGGCCAGGTCGAGCCGGTGGATGAAGGACAACCCGAGGCCGACCAGCAGCGCGACGGCCGGCAGCAGCAGCGGGTCGGCGTACGGGGCCCACCTGCGGACGACGAGGTGGGCGATGGTCCACAGCGCGGTGAACCACAGCCCGAAGGTGGCCAGCTCCGTGGTCAGCGAGCCGGTGACGGTGAGGTCGACGATCGCCTGGGCGACCAGCGTGATGAGGACGGCGAAGCCCAGCAGCGCCAGCTCGGTGTTGCGGCGCTTGGGGGGGCTCGTCCCCGTCGTGGCGGCGCGCGGGTCGGTGGTGGGGCCGGAGCTCACTGCGCCTCCCGGCAGTCCACCCCGGGCTCGAGCGTCGCCGTGGCGCGCTGCGACGTCGGCTCGGAGGAGGTCGGCGCGGACGGGGTGGGCGCGCCGCTGGTCGGGGCCGCGCCCGCGTCCGGGGCCGGCGTGGCCGCCGACGGCGACGGGGGGACGGTGGGGGAGGCCGGGGCTGGCTCGGTCTCCTCCTCGGGGCTCGGGCACAGCGGCAGCCGCTGCGCGCGGAGCGTGGCGACGATGTTCTCTGCGTGCGCCGCGCCGGTGGCGTCGATGCCGCGCTGCACCTTGCTCGCAGCGGCCGGCTCCAGGTCGGCGACGGGGAGGTCGGTGACGTCGGCGACCCGGTTGAGGTCCACGCCCAGCAGCGAGGTGTCCAGGCCGCGGAACACCGTCACCCGCTCGCCGGCGGAGGTCTCCTGCACGCCGACGAACCAGTTGGACAGCACCCACAGGTAGGCGCCGACGGCGGCGGCTCCCAGCAGGACGACGGCGGCCAGCGCCGCGAGCAGCCGGCGCTGGCGGCGGCGCGGCGGCGGCGCGGCGGCCATGCCCGCTGCGCCGCCCGTCCCGGCGGGCGCCGGGGGCTCCGGTCGCGGGTCGGCCAGCGCGGCCCGCCCGGCGGCCGAGCGGGGGTCGACCGCGCGCTGCCCGACGTTGTCGCCGGCGGCGCCGTCGACCACCGGGTCCATCAGCGCGCCGCCGTTGTCCTCGACGACGTCGGCCACGATCACCGTGATGTTGTCCGGCCCGCCGCTGCGCAGGGCCAGCTCGACCAGCCGGTCGGCGGTCGACTGCGGGTCCGGGTCCTGCAGGGCCTCGGCGAGGGTCTCCTCGCTGACGACGCCGGACAGCCCGTCGGAGCACAGCAGGTAGCGGTCGCCGGCGCGGACCTCGCGCATCGACAGGTCGGGGTCGACGTCCTGCCCGTTGAGGGCGCGCAGCAGCAGGGACCGCTGCGGGTGGTGGTTGGCCTCCTCGGGCGTGATCCGCCCGTCGTCGATCAGCGTCTGGACGAACGTGTCGTCGTGGGTGATCTGCTGCAGCACGCCGTCGCGCAGTAGGTAGGCGCGCGAGTCGCCGACGTGGCACAGCGCCAGCCGGCCGCCGGCGAAGAGGACGGCGGTGAGCGTGGTGCCCATGCCCTCCAGCTGCGGGGACTCGCGGATGACCTCGCGCAGGTGCTCGCTGCCGTCGAAGACCGCCTCGCGCAGCGCCTGGAGCATGTCGCCGGATGGCGCGTCGTCGTCCAGGTGCTCCAGGGCCGCGATGACCACCTTGCTGGCGACGTCGCCGGCGGCGTGGCCGCCCATGCCGTCGGCGACGGCGAGCAGCCGGGGCCCGGCGTACACCGAGTCCTGGTTGTTGCCGCGGACCAGACCGCGGTCGGACCGGGCCGCGTAGCGCAGCGCGAGGCTCATCGGGGTCGGCTCCCCGGGGTGCGGCGGGTCACGAGCGCAGCTCCAGGGCGGTCTGCCCGATGCGGATCGGCTGGCCCGGCGCGACCAGCAGCGGTCCCTGGACGCGCTGCTGGTCGAGGTAGGTGCCGTTGGTGGAGCCGAGGTCCTCGACGTACCACTGGCCGCCGCGGTTGGTCAGCCGGGCGTGCCGGGAGCTGGCGAAGTCGTCGGTCAGCACCAGGGTCGAGTCGTCGGCGCGGCCGATGAGGATCGGCTGGTCGCCCAGGGTGATCTTCGTGCCGGTGAGCGGGCCGGCGGTGACCACCAGCGTCTTGGGGCCCCCGCGCCCCTTCTTCTTCCCCGGGGCGGCCGCACGCGGTGGCACCGAGGCCACCCGGCCGGCGCGACCGCCGAACAGGTCGGCCCGCACCACCCGGAACGCGGCGAAGATGAACAGCCACAGCAGCAGGAGGAAGCCGAAGCGGAAGATCTGCAGGACGATCTCGGCAGGCATCAGTGCACGACCCGCTTCACGCGCCGTCCTGCCGGTAGACCAGCACCGAGTGGCCGATGCGGATGACGTCGCCGTCGGCGAGCGGCTGGCGGGTAATCCGGCGGCCGTTGACCAGGGTGCCGTTGGTCGAGCCGAGGTCCTCGGCGATCGCCGTCCCGTTGTCCAGGACGACGTCGACGTGCTTGCGGCTCACCCCGGTGTCGGGGAGGCGGATGTCGGCGTCGGTGCCGCGACCGATCACGTTGCGCCCGGTGGTCAGCTCGTGGCGCGTGCCGGGGCCGTCGACCAGCAGGACGTGGGTGACGCCGGGGCGGCTGCCGGCGCGCCCGATCACGGCCGAGGGTGACTGCCGGCCGGTGTCGGTGGCCATGCGGCCCTGCAGCGGGGGCAGCGGGGGGACGGCGCCGCTGCGGGGACCGACCGGGTCCTCGACCCGGGGACCCGGCTTCGCCGACGGGTCCGCGACGTGCGAGCTGACCTCGAAGACGCCGGTGGGCAGTTCGTCGACGCGCTCCAGGCGGACCTGCACGGCGTCGAAGACCTGGTAGCCCTCGCCCTCGATGTGCTCGGTGACCATGTCGGCCAGCTGGCCGGCCAGCTGCTCGGACCACTCGGCGAGGTGGTCGTAGTCGGTCCGGCCCAGCCGGACGTCGTAGATGTTCGGCGCCAGGACGCGGCCCTCACCCATGACCGAGCGCTGCTCGTCGGCCTCGCGGGTCAGGGCCTTGGCGATCTCGGCCGGGTGGACCTTGCCCTTGAAGATCCGGGCGAAGGCCAGTCCGACCATGCCCTCCAGCCGCCGCTCGAAGCGCTGCAGCACACCCACAGTCGCTCCCTTGCGCTCGCGCGGTCGTCCGGTCTGCCACCGATGATCGTAGCCGTCCACGGAGCGGGCAGCCGGGGACCGACTCGTGTTCCCGGGCGCGCTGTGGACCCGCAGGGACGACGCCGGACCCCCTCCCAGGGGTTCCCCTGCGGGCTGCTAGTGTCGTTCCTCGCCAGGGCAAGTGGCGGAATGGCAGACGCGCACGGTTCAGGTCCGTGTGTCCGTAAGGACGTGGGGGTTCAACTCCCCCCTTGCCCACCCAGTCCTGGGGAATCCCCCAGGACTTCCAGGCGGCCGAGGTCGCCCGCCGCACCGCGGCGGCATGCTCCGACTCCCATCAGTCCGCTGCCGCCACCGGTGCGCACGCGTCCCCTCCCGAGGAGCCCGCCGCGGGGGCGACTGCGCTCGCCGGACGGTCCAGGACCAGTGCGCCCATGCCGCACGGACTGGACACCCACCACCGCACCGCCGCCCGCGTCGCCGGGATCAAGGCTCCCTACCCCGGCGTCGATACCCTGGCTGCTTCTGGGCCGGCCGCCGACCGCGCCGCCGGGGCCGACGCCTCCGAGGAGCGGCTCGCCCCCGTCGTCCACCTGGCCGACCGCGCCGCGCGCCCGGCCCGGGACGGCGCGACCCGGGAGTCGTGCACCCCACGCATCGACGCCCAGAACCGGATCAACCTGAGCAAGGCGCTGTCCGCGCTCCGCTGGACGCCCGCCACCTTCCTCGTCGCCGCCCGCGAGGACGGGCACGTCGTCGTCCGCGCCACCGCCGACAGCCCCCTTGCTCACCCGGGTGTCCGTCGATGCCCAGCGGCGCCTCACCCTGCCGCCGGCCGTCCTGGGCATCCTCGACGTGCGCCCCGGAGACCAGGTCCTCGCTGGGGCCGTCGTCGACACCGAGGAACTGCACCTCTTCGCTTCCGCCGATGCCCTGCAGCTGCTCATCGGCGAGCTTCCCGCCGCCGCACCGGGGGAGGCTGTGCCGGAGTCCGCAGCGGAGCCGGGCGCAGGGGGAGGCAGCCGCGTCCGGGGACGCTGGAAGGCCGCCGACGCCCGCGGCCGTGGGCCGCGCCCGCCCGAGACTCGCACCGGCGGCTGACGAGCGACTCTCGCCCGCCTGGCTCGACCTACTTCGCCGTGGAGGCCGGTGCCCCAGTTCGCCGGCCCTGTGCCGCTTCTAGGCACGCCGAGCGGTGGCCACGCCGACCTCTGCGCTGTCGTCGCTGGCCGTCGCCTCGGTGGCTGACCGGTCCCGGACGAGCGCTCGGCGACTGGCGCCCGCCGGGCCTGCTGGGGGGCGGTGGCAGTGAGGACGGGGGCTGGCCTGGTGCGGCAGCTGGCGGCCGATGCGGGCGCTGGCGATCCTCGACGGCCGCGACCGGTTGATCTCGCGCCCGCACGGGTGGACGATCACGCCCGTGAGTGAACCCGAGCGGGAACTCATGCAGGCCGCACTCGACACCTGGAATCGGCTCTCCGACGCCGAGTACGCCGAGCTGGTCGACCGCAGCTTCGCCGAGGCCGCTGCCGCCGAGGGCCAGCCCGACCCGATCGACGGGTACGCGCTGCACGCCCGGCCCGGATCACCCCCACCCAACGACCTGGGCTGAGCGCTGGTCGCTGCACCCGCAGCCACGCCGCCTCCGACCAGATGGGCCGGCGTCGCCCCCTGTGCGCACCGCCGACGGCGGTCGCACGGCGCTCCTAGAGGGGGCGACGCGGCGGTCGTCCGGGCCAGGCACCGATCGGGCAGGTGCGCCGCAGGACTCGCTGGCTGGCATCTCCCGGCCTGGCTCTCGTGCCCTGGACCGGGAGCGACCTCGGCGTTCCCGAGACCGCCGCGTCATCGCCGCCGTCCGCGGCCATCCGGGCGCTTCCCCCCCGCACACCTAGTCGGAACCGCCGCCTGCCGCCAACCAGGTCATCCGGACGCAGCCGCGCGCCGATCGTGTTCAGATGCCCGGAGGACGGCGTGGAGCCCCGCCCGGATCTGCTCCGGGCGGGGCTCCGGGGTGCGTGAGGGAGCGGACTCAGCCGACCCTGGCTGACAGGGCGGCCACGTCGACCCAAACGTCGACGTCCGGGTCGGCCCACGGCCCGTCCGCGTCGACGGCGATCGTCCGGTACAGCTCCGGGATGCCCACGTGGCGTCCTCGGCGAGCAGGCCCTCGGGGAGCTCCATCAGCACCCACGGCTGCGGAGCCCACGGAACCGTCCTCCCCCCGCGTCAGCACGGTCTCCGGGTGCAGGTGCCCGTGGACCTGCTCGCCCGGTGCGAAGCAGGCCTCCTCGGCGCACCGCGCGAAGCCGATCAGCCAGAGGCTCTCCGGGCGAAGCCACTGCCTGCGGACGGCGGCCGCGAACTCGTCGAGCTGGGCGTCGCGGGTGAGGTACATGCGAAGACACCGGTGCCCGGGACCTCTGGTCCCGGGCACCGCTGTCGGCAACGCGCGGTCAGGCCGGGTTCCGGCGGGCCGCCTCCAGCGCCTCGGCGGGGGTCGCCCCGCCCCACAGCGCCGCCTCGTAGCCGCTGAGCGCGTCGTCCTCCAGCTCGAGTGCCCACTGGTGCGCCGCGGCGACCCTCTCGTGGCCGGTCGCCTCGAGCCCCGCCTCCCGCCCGCGGTGCTGCCTGTCCGCAGCCTGGCGCATCAGGTGCTCCGCGTCCTCCAGGGCGCGGTCGGCCTCCTCGCGGCGGAGCTGGGCCTCGAACCGTGCCGACGAGGCCGCGAGCGTCCAGCGCTCCCGCCGGGACCAGGCGCGCCACGCTGCCCAGTCCACCGGCTTCTCGCCCGGGGTCACCGCCCGCGCGACGCCGAACAGCTGGGCCGCCGTGCCCGACCATGCCACCCCGTTCGCCGCCACGAACATCCACTGCTCCGTCCCGAGCTCCGGCACCGGGCCAGCAGCGCACTTGTCGAGGGGACCCAGGGCGGAGCAGCAGCGACGCGACACCAGCTCGTCCCGGATCTCGCTCGTGCAGCCGTAGTCGCCTTCGACCCGGGCGCGCTTCGCGGCGTTACCGCGTCGGCGCGGCCAGTCCCGCAGCTCGCCCTCGGCGCGCTTGATCGCCGCGAAGAGCACCTCCCGGACCGCGTACAGCGCCTCGCACGGCAGCATCCAGCTCAGACCGGCGAGGTCCCGCGCGACAGCCACCGGCAGGATCATCGGGGGCGGGGACAGAGTCTTGATCAGGTTGGTCATGCCGAGCACAGTCCCGCTCCCGCCCCGCCGGTCAATCGCCTCAGCGAGCCCGAACGCTCAACCAGGTGGAAGCGCATGCAGCCCGTCACTGCCTGCGACCTCCCCCACGGTTCAGCCCGGAACACCGGCGAACGAGCTGGCATGGGCGGCCCTGGAGACTTGGGCCATGTCCTTGCTGTCCCGGCTTGCCGCGAAGGTCGATGGGCTCGCCACTGAGGTAGCCAGCACCGACGCGCTCGCGCTGATCCTTACCGACTCGCCGGCCGCCGACGCCGTCTCCGGGCTGATCCGCTTCATCGCTCCGCGCCTACCGGCATCAGTGCGGTACACGACTCAGCAGGCCGACGCCGACGGCCGCCCAGACATCGTGGGCAGTCATGGTCGCCGGGAAGTCCTCCACATCGAGGGCAAGTTCTGGGCCGGCCTCACGCCCGCACAGGAGCGTGGCGCCTACCTCGATCGGATGCGCCGACAGCACACGGAGCTCGCCCCCGAGGACCCGCACGTCGGTGTCCTGGCGTTCGTCGTCCCCCCGCGCCGGGTGACCACGGTCATGGACGAGCTCGCGCGGTTGTACAGCCTCACCGACCCGCGGGCCAGCGGCCCGTGGCTGACAGCGCGCACCACGGATGGCATCCCCGTTGCGGTGATCAGCTGGGACGAGCTCCTCGGCCGGTTGACCACCGTCCCGGACCAGTCGGTCGCCGAGGACGCCCGTCAGCTGCTCGACCTCGTGCAGGACATCGACCACCACAGCTTCATCCCGTGGACCACCGAGCAGCGCACCGACCAGGACGTACCGCGGCGCATCCTGCGGCTGGCCTCGGTCGTCGAGGCCGTGCACAAACGGCTGGTAGCCAGCGGGAAGGCCACCGTCGACGGGCGGCGGCAGACGATCACCCGCGGGGGACCCCTGTCGTTCGGCAAGCGCATGCGGCTGGGTGGCGCCGTCGTCACCCTCCGCCTGAGCCTGGACCTGTGGGCCCGCTACGGCCAATCACCGCTGTGGCTGTCGTTCGGCAGGAGCGGCGTCGATGCCGCCCGCCGTGCCTTCCCTGGCGAGGTCGTCGAGACGAGCGACGGGTGGATCGCAGTACCCGTTGCCTTGCCGGTCGGCAGACTCGAGGCCGGCTTCGTCGGGGCCCTGGAGGCCTGGCTCACTGACGCCGGGGAACGGCTCTACGTCGCCCTCGGCGGCATGAACCCGCCCGACGACGGCGAGCCGGACGACGGCGGCCCCGAACCATGACCTGACCTCAAGCAGGGCCGTGCGCGGCGGGACCTCATCGGCTGTGGGTCAGTACCAGAGCAAAGCTGGTGGCGCGGTGGCGGAGCCGTCGAAGGCGAGCAGCTGGTCCCCGGGTCCCTGTTTGATGTTGCAGGCGTGCAGCTGCTGCCGCGTCAGCGCGGCGCGCAGCCGGGACGGGGCCGCCACGGTGCGGCCTCCGGGGGCCGGTGAGGAGGGAGGCCGTCAGAGGACCTGTCGGCCGGTAGTGCTGGGAGTTCCCCCGGCGTCCGTGCACAGACAGCTGCCCGAGCAGCCGATTAGGCAGTCGACCCCCCACCCGCGCTCGCCGAGTGCACCTAGATCCTCCACCCACGCGTCGCCTTCCGTGGTCAGCGACGGGTCGGCGGCCCGGTCCGCGTCCGTGACGATGCGCCCGTCCAGGAGCTGCCGCCACCCAGCGATGTAGGCGACAGCCGTGCGCGGCCCTGCGCGGTGTCGGATCCGCCGGATACGGCCAGGTGACGCTCGCCGACACCGGGCGACTGCGCAGCGCGTCGACGCCCGCACGGTCCCGCTCGTCGATGACAGAGCCGGCGCCGCCGGCCAGACGAGGGGTACTCACATGACCACCACGACGAACTTCGCCGTCCCGCCCGGCGAGAACCCGCTCGCGGCCTACGCCGCGGCCACCGAGAAGGTTCGCCAGCTGGTCGCCGCCGGCCTCATCTCGCCGGAGGCACTCGGCTTCCCGGCCCAGGCGGCGGCGCCGGAACCGGCGGCCACCATCGTCCCGGGGACGCGCATCACCGTCCGGGACCTCGCCAGGAAGACCCTGGAGAACCTGGGGAAGGGCACCCGGAAGACCTACCGGACCTACATCGACTTCCTGGTCGATGGCGGGCCGCTGGGGGATGGCCCGGACGCCGCTGTCTACCCGGGGCTCGGTGACCGGTGGGCCGACGAGGTCCTGCCCAGCGACCTGGAGGAGGCGCTGCGCGCCGTCGAGACGCGTGCCCTGGCCCACGCCGCGAGGAAGGCGGCCAGGCGCCAGGCAGCGGGGCGCGTCGTCCACGACACGAAGGTGGTCGGCGCCCGGTACAACGCAGTCGGCGCCTGGCGGGCGATGTTCAAGCGCGCCGTCAAGGACCGGCACCTGGCGCGCGCCTTCGACCCGTCCCAGGAGGTCGAGAAGCCCAAGCGCATCGACGGCACCCGCCTCGCGCTCGAGCAGTCACAGATGGACGAGATGTGGGCCGTCTGCACCGGCACGGGGGACGACCCCGTGCTGGACGAGCTCATCGTCGAGACCATCCTGGTCGCCGGCGCGCGCCAGGAGGGCCTGCTCAACCTGACGCTCGGCGGCCTGGACCACGTCGAGTGCACCATCAGGCTGGACGAGAAGTTCGGCAAGGTGGTGCACCAGCCGGTGCCCGACTGGCTGGTGGCGAAGCTGAACGCCTTCGCCGCCGTCCGCGGCGCGATCCACAGGGACGACCCCGTCTTCCGCTACCGGCCGACGAGCCGCCGTGCGGGGGCGCCCATCACCAACCGCCGCTTCGACTACATCTTCGCCGACCGGGTGCAGGCCCGGCTGGAGTGGGCGGACAAGGAAAAGGTCACGGGCCACACGCTGCGCCACCACGCAATCACCGTGGTCGAGCGCAAGGTGAGCCGGAGCGTGGCCATCGCCTTCGCCCGCCACGAGCCCGAGGACGTCAACGGCCGCTACACCGTCGCCCGGCCGCGGGAGGTCGCCGCGGCCGTCATCGCCCTGTACGGCGGCGACCACCCGTGGCTGCACCGCGCGCCGCGGCCGCGCACCGACTGACGCCCTCGGCGTACCTCGTAGGGGGCCCACCACAAGGTGGGCCCCCTACGGCGTTCCTGCTCTCGTGCCCCGTGCGGGCCGGGGCCGACGTGCCGCGGCAGCCACAGACTCGCCGGGGATTGACCCCGCGCCTGTGATCGCCGTCCACGGCGGTGACCACCCGTGGCTGCACCGCCCGCCGCGGAGCGGCAACTGATCGGTCGGGGTCGCAGCCCGCAAGGGCCCACCATCTGGTGGGCCCTTGCGGCGTTCCGGCCCGGACACGTTCCTGTCGACGCTGTCGCTGGTCCGCAATGCGCAGCACCATTGGCCCCGGCCACTCTCGACTGCGACGGTTCCGGGTTCCCCGTCATCGCTGCGCCGGGGCGAGCACCGCTGCGACGATCACCGCGGTCTCGTCGACCGCGAGCAGCTCGTTGTCCCGCCAGAGCTTGAGCGCGATGTGGCGGCCAGGACGCTCCAGGCGCGAGAGCAGGAGCGCTCGTTCCGCCTGCCGGGTTCGTCGCCGTGCGAGCGTCTCCTGCACCGAGGTCGCTTCGCTGTCCTGGCGCAGGGCTGCCGCGACCAGCGCGTAGACCGTCGCGATGCCGGCCCAGTCGGCGGGCAGGCCGTGGACGGCGTGGTCCCGGGTGCATCCGCCGGCGGCGTCGAGCGCGCCGGGGAACGGTGCGGGCAGCGCGAGGGCTGCCCGCCAGAGCGTTGCTGGCCGGCCGCAGGTGTGGCAGCGCTCCCACAGGTCGTCGCATCGCCCGACATACGCCACGGCGCCGTCCTCGCCGAGCGGCCCGGGCCAGCTGGCCGAGTAGGAGGCCCAGCCCGGCCCGGACCAGCGCCGCCATGTCAGTCCCGAAAGTGCTGACGGCACGGAGGCCTCCTGTCTAACTGCTGCGGCCTCGTGGCCGGGGTGCGGCCCTGGTCGCGGGGTGGATCGGCTCTGGCCGGGATGAGCGCAGTGGTGCGGGTGCCACTGGGGCACCCGCACCGGTGAGCGTCAGTAACTGGCGATCGCCTGGCGCTTGGTCAGGTGCGGGCCGTAGTAGAGGCGGCGCACCACGCCGGTGTCGGTGGTCACCAGGCAGGTGAAGATCCGCGGCATGCCGCCGGCCCGCTGCTCGCGGTCGTTCAGGTCGCGGCGCATCGTGAAGCCGGGGGAGTAACCGGGGACGGTGTTGCCGGCGAGCCCGGTGAGCCGGACGACGTCGTCAGTGTCCAGGGCCCGGTCGCTGGCCCGGATGACCCGGATGGCCTGCTCCTTGTTGGTCGTGGCCGGGAACGGGTGCGCGTTGGTCGTGCCTCCGAGGGCGTACTCGGTGATGCTCGCGGTGATCTCGTCGGCGAGCGCGAGGGCGGCGAGTCGGTCGGCGCGTGGCAGCGTCCGGTTGCTCTCGAGGGGGGCGCTCTGGGTGTTCAGCAGGGTGATGCCGGCGTTGAGGTCGCGCACCGCCCGCCCCTCCGTGAGCTTCCGGAACCGCGGGTCCTGGTGCCGGCGGGCCGCGTCCGGGTTCGCCGACGCCGGCGGCGGGAGGACGAGCACCATCGCGGCGGGCACGAGCTGCCGGAGGGTGTTCGCCCAGCGGCCGTAGCTGACGGCGGGCCGGTTCTTCAGGGCGCCGGTCTCGCCGAGGTAGCCGGCGGCGAGGCCGGTGGGGACGCGGAGCCGGCCGAGGATGGCGTAGAAGCTGGCGCTGCTGATGCCGCGCAGCTTCCCGCCGGTGGTGCCGGGGACGTTCGTGGTGACGATGAACTCGGACCCGTCGGCGAGCTGCAGCTGGGTGGGCGTCACGGGCAGGCCGTGAATGGTGACGGTGTGCGGGTGCAGGTGGAGCGCGGGCATGGGACCTCCTCGTGGTCTCGGGAATGCCGCGCTCCACTTCTATGGGGATCACCGGACAGCGAACGGATCGTTCGGCCACTCACGTCGCGCGCGACTTCCTCATTCGAGTGAGCTCTGATGAGAATGGCGCCTGGCAGTCGCTTTGGCGGAGGGGTACGAACTTCCGCGGAGATCGAGATCGTCGTCGCCTCCCCGCGGTGTGGCTGCGAGCGCCGCGGCCGCGGGCCAGGCCTGGGGCGATGTGACAGCGGGCTCCGCACCGGTTTGGGTGCGCGGCCCGACGCGGTTGGGAACCCGTTCGTTGTGGTCCGTGGGATGGGTGCCTCGGGAGGACGAGCCCGGGCGCCGCGGCGTGCGGCCGGTGGTCAGCCGGCGTCGGCGGCGAGCTGCCGCGCAAGCAGGACCACCTGGGGGTGCCGCCGACCCGGTGCTCGTCGATCGGCCGGGCGACGGCGAGCTGCTGGTTCCGGCTGGTCGGCCAGGAGGCGACGGACAGCGGGGCGGGCAGTGGCGTGAGCGTGGCCACGATCTCCGCGACGCCGGGCAGCTGGCCGTCTGGGGTGAACTGGAGCAGCGGGTAGATCCGCTCGCCGGCGTCGCGTTGCTGCAGACGCAGCAGCCTCGGTGCCTGGGCGACCTCCTCGGGGTGGCGGCCGAGGAGCCGCGCGACGTCGGCTTCGGTCAGCGCGGGGCCGAGCTGGGCCGCCCAGGCCGCATCGGCCGCGGCGACGTCGTCGGGTGCCTCACGCTCGGCCGTCTGCCCGCTGGTGCCAACGGCCGTGGGCGCTTGGTCGCGGTACGTGTCCCGGGCTGAATGAGGGAGGCCCTGACTCCCGAGCGGACGGATGACACTCGCGCCGGAATCCACGGGTGCTCATTGCGCGCCCGCACGGCGACCGGACCGTCACCCGCATGGGTGAGATTCACGAGAACGTCATCGGTCGCGGCACCTCGCTGGAGATGAGCCTCCGCGCGATCCTCAAGGACGCGGATCCATCGGTGCGCGACGCCTTCATGGGCGCCGTCGCCATGTCGTCGGAGAGGTCCGGGCAGCGTCCTGCTCGTGAGGCGCCCGCCGTCGTGGTGCAGCTGGTCGTCGTACGGACCGCCGCGCCGGTAGAGGCCTGAGCTGCGCCTTCGTCGGGACGAAGGGCAAGTTCGTGGAGCCTCCAGAGGCTGCGAGCAATCTCGTACGGAGCCGGGCTCACGAGCCGATCACTGAGATGAATGCCGTCTGTCGAAGCGCCTGCACTGTCCGCCGCGAAGGGAAGTTCGCGACGAGGAGCAACGATGACGACAGCCACTGCGCCGGCGCCGGGAGCGCCGGTGCTGCTGTGGAACAAGGTGCCGGTGCCGGTGCGAGTAGCCGAGTGGGCGGCGGTGCGCATCTCCGACCCGGAGGCGCGCGAAGAGCTGGACAACCTGAAGAAGACGCTGACGCGCCAGGCCGCCGGGACACGTGTCGGCGCGGCGCTGGCCATGCTCGGCCCGGACATCACTGAGGACACGCCCGAAGGTGACCGGGATCGACTGGTCGCCGGCCTGGTGACCGTGACGTACGCCGATCTGGACCCTCGGGCGCCCAGCCAGGCGGTCGCCTACGCGGGTGTCGTGGCCGGCGTGCTGGTCACGCTAATCCCGGCCAGCGCGGTGGAGAACGACCTGCCGGCGTTCGACGGGGATCGCACGGGGGCGCCGCGCAACGGCGCGACGTCGTTCCTGCTGGAGGGGATCAACACGCTGCCGGCGCTGCGGCTCATTGCCACGCCGAAGGTGAACCGGCTGGTTCGCAACCTGGGCTTGGGGATGCAGGTTCTCGACGCCATGCGGCACCGCGACGTCGATCTCTGGGCCGAGGGGGCCAGTCGCGATCTCACCGACCCGTCGTCCTGGCTGCTGACCACGATTGACGCCACGACGAAGGGTGACGGTAACGCCGTCCAGTTCAAGCAGGACGTGCTCGCCGGCCGGATCAACCGGCTCGACGCCGGCGACATCGGCCACTCCAAGCGCGACTTCAACTACCACGCCTGCCCGCCCGGCTACGGGCCTGTCTGGCGGGACACCCCGGACGGCGGCCGTCTGCCGGACAAGGGGTCGATCACCGTCGTCGAGCACCTGATCCCGATGGTCGCCCTGCTGTGGCACCAGTTCGCCGCCGGGCTGACCTACCGGCAGATCGGCCAGAGCCCGGGGCTCGCCGGGTGGCCGCTGCGGGACGGGTCCGGCCGAACCCTGGGCGACCTGCCGGCGCAGCGCAGGATCAACATCATCCGGCAGATGCTGACGCCGGCGTATGCCCGGCTGCACCGCACCGGGCTGCTGGACGTGGAGCGCTCGACCAGCGCGCCGATCAAGGACGCCGCGGGACGGAAGCTGGCGCGCCGCCCTGATGGCCGCAGGGCGACCACGATCACCATGCGCCTGCCCGTGCCGTACGTCGACGGATCGCCGTGGGGCATCCCCACTGACGTCTGGCAGGGCGTGGACGAGCAGCACGCGCGCCGCAACACCGAGACCCCGGCGGATCGCGGCGGCCAGTGGAGCACCCAGCTCATGCACCTGTCCCCGATGCGCCACGAGGACGGGCGGTGGTGGCGGTTCGTGCACGAGCACACGACGCTGCAGCTGCGGTCGATGCCGGGTCCGGCGGACCAGCCGCCCATCTGGGACGGCCAGGAGAGCAAGCTCGCCGCGTCGACGAACATGCGGCACGCGTTCAACGTGCTGGGCCAGGCCCTCCTGGAGGCGCTGGCCGGCAGCGCCGCGCGGAGCCGGCCGCTCACGGCAGCGGCCGGCACCGAGCCGGCACAGGTTCGCGAGCTGCGGGCTGCACTGTCACAGGCGCGGGCGCGGCTGTCGGCCGCCGGGGAGAAGGCGGCCCGGGCGAAGGACCTGGCGCAGCTCGCGATGGACGGCGACGCGCCGGCAGCCGCCGCCGAGCACCTGCGCGATCAGCAGCGGTCTCTCGAGCACGCCGCGGAAGCCCGGGCCCAGGTCGCGCAGTTCGAGGCGGACCTTGCGGTCGCGGCCGCAGCGGCGCCGAAGGACGAGGCCGACCTGCGCACCCCGATCGGTGTGGCGACCGCGCTCATGCACTGGAACGGGGAGCCGGACGCGGGGCTGCGGCGCGCGGTCGCCGGCCTTCGGCTCGTGGAAGGGCTGCGCGGCCGCTACGACACGATGACCGGCTGCATCCTTGCCCGCAGCGTCGCGCGCATCGCGCTGACCGACGGCACGGAGGCCGATCTGCCGGTCGAGTGCGAATGGCCGAACACGTCCAACGTGCGGCCCGCCGGTGCGGAGGCGGCTGGGCTGGTCGCGGCGTGGGCGCGCGGCGCGACGTTCGAGATGCTGGCCGCGAAGCACGCCCGGACCGCAGCGTGGGTGCGCGCGACGATGGCCGCCTGGTTCGCCGAGCGTGGGATCGACACGATGAGCACCGCCCTGCTGGACAACCCGGTACTGGTCACACGGCAGGCGGTCGTCGCCTCGGTCGCGCCGACGGTCGTGCCCATGCCACGACGCCTGACCGCGGCGACGATCGCCGTACTCACCGCGCCGTACCTCCACGACGCCGCTGGCGCCTGGAAGGCGTGGACGGGGTACGTGCACGCCCCGGACCGTCGGCTCGTCGCCGCCCTGCGTGTGGCCGGCGGCGCCGCGGACGTCACCCCGCTGCAGCTGGCCGCCGGCGCCGACCCGGCGCGGCTGGCGAAACCGTTCGGCCGCCGACCGGCGATCTGTACCGCGCCGGCCACCGGGCGCCGCGCGCTGCGCCGATGCCCGCACCAGGACTGCGCTGGGCTCCTCACGCACGTGCTGTACGTGCCGGAGACCGCCACGTACGGCGTTATCTGCCCGACCTGCTGTCGGCTGCCAGACCCGGCGCTCGCCGACGCGCCGCTGCCCGAGGACTACCTCGTGAAGTGGGAGCGGGAAGCGACCGCCGACGCCGGCGGTGCGTCCCGCTGGCAAGCGCACCGGCGCGCTTCGAGGGCGAGGAGGGCGCGGAGGCCCTCGCGGAGCTGCTGTCCCACCGGGATCGCGACCTGCCGATCGTCGTCTTCTCCGACGACCCCGCGACGACGCGGCCGCCGGCCGGGCCGGGCTTCTTCGACGCCGCCGTCGCTCAGGTCGCCACCCGCACCGCAGGCATCGCCGCGACCGCCGTCGTCGACCCGACCGCGTCGGCGGACCTGGCACGGATCCTCGGCCCGCAGCACAGCGTATGGGGCGGGGCCCTGCGCATGTACCTCCCCGACGTGGACCCCGCAGCGGCTCGGGACGGCTGGCGGCACCGGTACGTGACCGCGGAGCGCTACCTGCGCTACCGCGACACGGCGGCGACGGTGGTGACGCGCGCGCTGGCTCCCGCGGCCGCCGCGCGCCGCGAGCCCGCCAGCTACACCGCTGCCCGGCAGCTCCTCGGCAGCGCGCGGCAGAGGGACAGTGCTGAGCTGCTGAAGCTCGCTGACGAGGAGACGGCCCGGCAGCGGACGGCGATCGCCGAGCAGGAGGACACCTACGCCGACCTGCTCGCCGACTACCAGACCGCTCTGGAGGACCGGGCCCGGCTCACCTCCGACCTCGAGTCGACCCTGAGCCGGCTGCGGTACGCCGAGTCCCTGGTCCCCCAGGAAGCTCGCGGGAGCTACTGGCAGGCGGAGCCGAGCGCCCCGGTCGTGCCGGCCACCGCAGCGACGCCGACGCTGGCCGCGCTGCTCGCGCAGGAGCACCTCGCCGATCACCTCGCGCTCCCGGACGGGGCCCTCGTGGAGCTCGAGGCCCTCGACGCGGCCCTCGAGTCCGGGCCGTGGGGCCAGACCTCCTGGGAGGCGCTGCGGGCGCTGCACGCCTACGGCGCCGAGCTCGCGGCCGGGAAGGATCCTGGCTCGTTCTGGACATGGTGCGAGAACTCCCGCCACCCGCTCGCGTGGAGGGCGACGACGAAGAAGCTCTCCATGACCGAGAGCGAGAGCGTGGAGAACAACGAGAAGTTCCGGCGCCGACGCGTGCTGCCGGTCAGCAGGGACGTGGACCCCAGCGGGCGGGTGTACATGCCTGCCCACATCAAGGTCGCCGAAGGCGGAGGCGATCTCGCCCCGCGCATCTACTTCCACCCCTCCCGCGAGACGGGGAAGGTCCACGTCGGCTACTTCGGGCCGCACCGCAACATGCCCAACACCCGGACCTGATCGACCGGTTGGTGTCGCTGCGGCCGGGAGCCGAGCCGCTCGCGAGACGAGCGTCATGCAGCGGTACTCCGGTGCTCAGCGGCGCGTCAGCTCCTGCCCGGTGAGGTCGGCGACGACCTCGGCGACCGAGAGCGCCGTCTCGTCGGTGTCGGTCCCGTCGAAGCGGCGCGGCCCGGCGCCGGGGTAGGCGACCTGCCAGGCGCCGGGAACGTCGATGTCCGTCCCGGGCACCAGCAGCGCAACGTCGTGGACGCCGCCGGCGCGCAGCGCCGCCCTGCCGGCCGCCTCGTCGCCCGGCAGGTCGCTGAGCTGCGCGTCGGAGAACAGGAGCAGCACGGTGTCGCAGGGGGACGCGGGTTGCCCGGCTACGAGGTCGAGGACCGGGCCGAGCAACGTGTCACGCCCGTCGTGCACCCCTGTCGCCGATCCGGCGAGCCCGCCCCCGACCTGCACCGATGCGGGGGCTCGCACCCAGGCCGCGTCGGCCGCGAAGGCCAGCACCCCCAGCTCGTCGTCAGACCGCAGGTTGCTCGGCGCCCAGGTGAGGAAGGTGCGGACGGCGCTGTCCCGGGCGGAGGCGAAGCTCGCCATCGAGCCGGAGACGTCGGCGCCGATCAGGAGCCGCAGGCAGGCCGGCCCCCGCGGGCCGGTCAGGACCAAGTCAGACAGGCGCCGCGGCTCCTGAGTCGCGTGCCCCCACAGCAGCCCGCCGAGGACCAGCAGCGCGGCCAGGAGCGCGGGCCACCGGCGACGGTCTGGCGGGCTGTCAAGCCCGCGGCCGCCGCGCAGCCGGGCGGGGGAGATCAGGTCGGGGATCACGGTCCTCCTCGGGGTCATGGCCGACGCCTCGCGCGTCTGAAGCCAGGGCGGTTCCCCCCTGGCCTGAGCGAGCGAAGGCGCCGTGCCGGATCGCGGGGGGAAGCGGCATGCCGACAGACGGAGACGCAAGGTCTCCCTCGTCCCTGCGAAGGGGGTTCCGTCATGCCGACGGACCGACAGGCGCCGAGGGCGCGCACGACGACCGCCGCGTCGGGGATCAGGCATCTGCCGAACTGGCTGGTGGCCTCCCTGGTCGTGGCTCTCCTCCTGCTGACCGGCTGCACCGGCGCGGCGGACGCCTCAAGCTCGGACGCGGGCTCGGGGATCCGGCCTGCCCAGGCTGACTGCGACCAGGCGGCTGGCGAGGAAGCCGATCCTGCGCAGGCTGCCGAGGTCCTAGTGGTCGATCACACCCGATCGCAGACCCCCTGGGAGCTGCCACCAGCGGTCGCCGCCGCTCTCCAGCAGGCGCAGCAGCACCAGCGGACCCTGGTGATCATCGGGGTCGGCTCCCCGGGTGAGTCGGCGCTGGTCGGCCGCCGCGTCCCGCTCGACCCGGAGCCGGGCAAGGACTCCGCGGCGGCACGCAGCGCGCGGGAGATCGTCCTGGCTTGCGTCCCGATCTGGGCGAGCGAGCCCGCGCTGCTGCCCGGCGGGGAGGGCTCGGACCAGCTGGCCGCGCTCGCCGCCGCCGCGCGACAGCAGCCGGCCGAGGTCCTGGTCGTCTCCGACGGCGTCAGCTCGGCTCCGGCGATGGACCTGCGCCTCATCGGCTACGACGCCGACCCCGTGGGCACGGCCTCGGCGCTGGCCACTGCCGGGCAGCTGCCCCAGATGGCCGACATCAAGGTGCTCTGGACCGGCCTGGGGGAGACGGCGACGGTGATCTCCGAGCCCGGCCGCACCGGGCTGGAGCAGCTGTGGAGCGCCGTGCTCCACGCCGCGGGGGCGGCGGAGGTGACCATCGACTCCCGGTTCCAGGCCGGCGGGGAGCCTGGCGCGGACCTGCCCGAGGACCCAATGCCGAGCGAGGAGGTCGTGCGCCTCGAGGGCGTGGCGGACTGCTTCCGCTTGCCGAACGGCGTGCTGTTCGCGGGGGACAGCGCTGACCTGCCCTCCGAGGAGCCACTCAGCGACCTGGCGACCGAGCTGGCGGCCAACCCCGGATGGGTCGCCGTGGTCTCCGGTCACACCGCCGACTACCCGACGTCGTACGGGTCGGGCGGGGCGGCGGGGCGGCGGGAGCTGTCCCAGGCGCGCGCGCAGGCAGTGGTCGACGCGCTGCGCAGGCTCGGCGTCCCGGCCAGCGTGGACCTGCAGGCGGTCGGTTACGGCGCTGACCGGCCCGTGGTGGACGAGTGGCCCGGCGGCGTCCATGACGAGGGCGCCGCCGCGAGGAACCGGCGGGTCGACGTCGTGTACGGCCCGGCCGACGTCGTCACGACCGACACCCCCTGCGGCTGACGCCGCGCGGTCAGCCCTCGGCGGGGGGGGGGGGGGGGGGGGGGGGGGGGGGGGGGGGGGGGGGGGGGGGGGGGGGGGGGTTGTGGGCCTCGCGGACCCCGGCGGGGGTTGGGCCTCG